>NZ_CAJNOB010000069.1 GCF_905250085.1 Candidatus Methylacidithermus pantelleriae | reverse complement strand
ATGGAGGATTAGCTCAGCTGGGAGAGCATCTGCCTTACAAGCAGAGGGTCGGCGGTTCGATCCCGTCATCCTCCACCATTTATATAATGTATATGCCGGCCTAGCTCAATTGGTAGAGCAACTGACTTGTAATCAGTAGGTTGGGGGTTCAAGTCCTCTGGCCGGCACCATTTTTATCAGTAATATTTTAGTCGTAAAACAGCAATTCAACATTAATAAACTAGCTGAGATGTTACCCATCGGCCACTGCTTCGAAAGGCAAAACAGATGAGAATATCTAACGACAGAATATAAGTTGAGCCATTAGCTCAGTCGGTAGAGCATCTGACTTTTAATCAGAGGGTCGAAGGTTCGAGTCCTTCATGGCTCACCATTTTATAATCATTTGCGGGTGTGGCGGAATTGGCAGACGCACCAGACTTAGGATCTGGCGCCGCAAGGCGTGGGGGTTCGACTCCCTTCACCCGCACCATTTAAATAAAGATGCGGAAGTAGTTCAGTGGTAGAACATCACCTTGCCAAGGTGAGGGTCGCGGGTTCGAGCCCCGTCTTCCGCTCCATGATTGCCGGGGTGGCGGAACTGGCAGACGCACAGGACTTAAAATCCTGCGGTAGGTGACTACCGTACCGGTTCGATTCCGGTCCTCGGCACCATTTTTAATAAAGTAAGCACTTGCGCCCGTAGCTCAATTGGATAGAGCGTCTGACTACGGATCAGAAGGTTATGGGTTCGACTCCTTTCGGGCGCGCCAATAAAATCGGGAAGTAGCTCAGCTTGGTAGAGCACTTGGTTTGGGACCAAGGGGTCGCAGGTTCGAATCCTGTCTTCCCGACCATTATAGTCAACATATAACCTTGTTTGTGGGGGATTAGCTCAGCTGGGAGAGCGCCTGCTTTGCACGCAGGAGGTCAGCGGTTCGATCCCGCTATCCTCCACCATATACAATCAATCATTTGGCGGTGTAGCTCAGCTGGCTAGAGCGTACGGTTCATACCCGTAAGGTCGGGGGTTCGATCCCCTCCGCCGCTACCAATTATTTTAAGTAAATATGGACCTTTAGCTCAGCTGGTTAGAGCAGACGGCTCATAACCGTCCGGTCGTAGGTTCGAGTCCTACAAGGTCCACCATGAATATTTTTTGTACGGAGGAATACCCAAGTCCGGCTGAAGGGATCGGTCTTGAAAACCGACAGGCGGGTTAAACCGCGCGGGGGTTCGAATCCCTCTTCCTCCGCCATATTATTTGTTTTTTATTAATATTTCTATTGTCGCGGGGTGGAGCACGTTCGAATAACCTTCTTCGAATGTTCTACAGCGCACCGATTGAGCAACAGCTTGAATAAGCTTTCTGAAATCGGGGCGGTCATCCTAAAAGCATGATAATGCTAAGTAATATTTCTATTGTCGCGGGGTGGAGCAGTCCGGTAGCTCGTCGGGCTCATAACCCGAAGGTCGCAGGTTCAAATCCTGCCCCCGCAATTTGGTCTGGTAGTTCAGCTGGTTAGAATGCCTGCCTGTCACGCAGGAGGTCGCGGGTTCGAGTCCCGTCCAGACCGCCATTTTTAAAAAAGTTTGTTTCAATCCTTCTTATTGTTAATACGGCTCGGTAGCTCAGTCGGTAGAGCAAAGGACTGAAAATCCTTGTGTCGGCGGTTCGATTCCGTCCCGAGCCACCATTTGTTTGCCATTTTAATATAATGGCGGCTGTGGCGAAGTGGTTAACGCACCAGATTGTGGCTCTGGCATTCGTGGGTTCGATTCCCACTAGTCGCCCCATTAAAATAAGATATGCGGGTGTAGTTTAATGGTAAAACTCCAGCCTTCCAAGCTGATGTCGTGGGTTCGATTCCCATCACCCGCTCCATTTTGGGCCTATAGCTCAGCTGGTTAGAGCGCACGCCTGATAAGCGTGAGGTCGATGGTTCAAGTCCATTTAGGCCCACCATATTAATATTCCGCAGTAGCTCAGTGGTAGAGCTATCGGCTGTTAACCGATCGGTCGTAGGTTCGAATCCTACCTGCGGAGCCATAATAGAGAAGTACCCAAGTGGCTCAAGGGGCTCCCCTGCTAAGGG
>NZ_CAJNOB010000068.1 GCF_905250085.1 Candidatus Methylacidithermus pantelleriae | reverse complement strand
CGCTCTGACGCTGGCGGGAATCTATCCATTCGGCCAGTCGTCCAGTTAGCCTGGGTCTTTTCAAGGGTGCCTGAGCTAGTGCCTATAAATGGCTGGAGCTATTCCCCGGACCTTGCGTTCGCCGAGCCCGCCGCGCGTCTTGTCTGGCTCTTATCCATCTGAACCACCCGAGTGCACCGAGAGAGAGAGCGACCAAACTGCCCAGGATGAGCAGAACCGGCAAGAACGTAGGAGATTTGAGGAACCCTAACAGTGTGACGACCGCCAGAACTATCCCCCCAATCCCCACCGCCGACCAGACAAGCGCGGCTTGAAGAAGCAGCGGGGCGGCAAGCTCCGCCGGGGTAGCCCCCTGGTGTCCATCTCCCGCCTGATGGTCGATGTTCCTGGTGCTTCTAGACTTGCTCTTCCGCAATCTCCGGTAGCCGAGCACTACATCAAGCGTGGAGATGCCGATGATGTACAGGCCCACATGGGGCTGACTGCCTACGAACCAAAGAGCAGCACCAGTCAGAATTCCCAAGAGCCCAATTGTTACTGCTGCGCCTGCTAGATGATCCGACAGCTGGTTAGGAGTCCGCATTGAACCGCTCATGGGGATGTGGGATCAAGGATGTTTACGCCCGTAATAGCTTCCGAAGTACCTCCAACCAAGCAGCCTGCAAGAGCTCCGGCGAGAGGCGTGGCCTCTCCAGCGATTGGAACGTACTCCCCATACTCAGCTCCGACGAGGCCGCCACCAATGCAACCAAGCACCCCTTCTTCAAGTTGCTCCCAGTTGAAGGGTTCCGCCTCAATCTGCGCCAGTGTCTGGGACTCCTGACATGAAGCGTAGTTCTCCGGGGTGAGGAAACAGTAGGTGGTGTCTCTTCCGTTGGGGTCGGTGATGACGTTCGGCAAGTCTTGCGCGTAGAGGTAGCGGTGGAGCGTCATAGGATTGGAAAGGTGTCCTCCTACCGGATCCATCTGAGTCCACCGCATCGCGTCGGGGTTGTAGAAGCGATCCCCGAACTTGTAGAAGCCAGTCTGTGAGTCGTTCAATCCGGCAGCGAACCCCCATGGATTGCTCACGGATGTCCCCTGGGTCGGGTCTTCGGTCATCTTCCCATACGGCTCGTAGCGGTAGGTGGTACCGCCCACCAGGTTGCCCGAGTCGTTGGTGAGCCCGATTACGGACCCGAGTGAATCAAACAAGTAGTAGTAGTGGACCGCTGAAGATCCACTCTGAGCGACCCGCTCTTCCACCAGGGTTCCCATGTTGTCCCGCGCGAACGTCGTGGTGTTGGCGGTCCCGGAGTTCGGCGCGACGGAAGACTGACCGAGCAGGTTATAGCCGTAGCGCAGGCTCCCTTCGGTGATGAGGCGCACCTGGTTGGCGTCCTGGTACGACAGCGACACTTGCGAGGACCCGGGCGGCGTGATCGACGTCGTCTGCTGTTTGGCGTCGTAGGCGAAGGAGTAGTCGGAGCTTGTGCCGGGAGCGTTGATGGAGGTCAGCCCACCAGCTCCGTCGTAGCCGTAGGATGTGGCCGAACTCGCCCCACACCCGGACGTGCTGTCGGGGTAGCTGCAGTAGAGCTCGTTGTCTTCGTTGTAGGCGTAGTCGGTGGTGGATGAGCCGACCAGCTTAGAGATGATGTTTCCTACCGGGTCGTAGTTGTAGTGGTAGGTGTCGGTCGTGGCCCCCGAAGAGTTGGTCGTGGTTGCACCCTGGAGGCGACTAACCTTTGAGTAGGTGTAGTTCGTGGTTAGGTTCGCCACCTTGTCGCTCTGCTGCTGCAACAGGGCGGTGTCGGCCCCCGAGCAGCCGTTGTCTTTGTAGCAGTAGGTGTAGTGCACCAGCGGGGTGGGGCTGTTGGGCCCGGTCACGGTCGTGTCCTTGATCCGGTCCGAGGAGTCGTAGCCGATCTTCATGGCCACGTTATTGGGGTAGTCGGTCTCGGTCCGCAGGGTGTCGCGTGGATCCCCGTATTGGAACGTTGTCTTGCCCCCATCCTGGTCGGTGACGCTCGTGGCCATGTTGACCGGGCTGTAGGTGTAGGTGGCAGTGGCTGCGGAGCCGGTCTGGATCTGGGTCAGGTTGGAGGAGCGGTCGTAGAAGTAGTTGAGGTTGGGATCAGTGCCGGTGGGCGGGGTC
>NZ_CAJNOB010000067.1 GCF_905250085.1 Candidatus Methylacidithermus pantelleriae | reverse complement strand
ATGCCTCCCGCAAAACCGCCAGACCCCCGAAGTCCGATTGCTCCTCCAGTCCCAGCTTCTCAACCTCGACGACCTTCTTCCCCTGCAAGCCCAAACGAATCAGCTCCCGGACCTCTTCGGGTAGCGCGGTGACATTGCAGATCGTCCGGGAACGCGGCCCTTTCTCGGTCCGATACGACTCTCGGATAAAATAGCTCTTGTAAACCTTCCCCTTCTGCCGCGACTTGACCTCGCAAAAGTACACTACGCACTCTTGTATGCCAAACACAACAAATACACGTCAACATATTATTTCATCTATTACGTACTACATACTTTCCGTAAGTAATTGATAAATCACAATGTCGGTGAAAAAGTGTCGAAGTCAGGCTAAGGCTATCGAAGGTGTGGAAGATCAGCGGATGCCGCTGGGGTGGGGGAATCTGTCGCTTGCACTGCGTATTGGTGGTGATCTCCTAGTGGCTGTAGACGTACGCCGCTGGGGTGGGTTGCTTAATGCAGTGGCATTAGTCCTCTTTCTAGCCCTGCTCATCCACACCGCGATCTTGGGTCGCCAGAGCGGCTTTTTGCGGGGTCAAGGCAAGGGGAGGGTTAAACGTAGAACAAACGGGAAGGTGGGAGAGTGATGTTGGCTTTTATGCACTGGTTTATCAACAAACTCTCCCTTCCGTTGGATATTCTGTTACCGAACCAAGTCGGAATCGGTGTACAAGAGGCTCAAGGTGTACTAGCCACACTGACTTCCGATTATCGATCCTTTCTTTTATCTCTTCTCATGCCTTGTCCAAGAAGACGGTTCTAAGATGCGCCAAATACATCAGGGTAACGCTGTATCTGCTCTTTGAGATCCTGATCGTACCGAATGACCACGACCCGGTAGCCCCTGGCGCGGAGTCGACGGCGGATCTCGTTGTCGCGAGCCTGCTGGTTTGGTTCCTCATGTACCGATCCGTCACAGAATACACAGACGTTTGGCTTGTAGAAGAAGTCCACAACGCACCGTGGGTCTGAGATTCCCCTCTGAGCCTCATCTGGAAAGCGGTAGCCACCCTGATAGAGGGTATCCAGGAATGCCCACTCCAGGTCAGATCGGATATCGGTGAATACTCTTGTTGCAAAAGTAACTTTTGATGGTCAGCGGCTTCTTCTTGCTGCCGTTGAGCTTACTCCTAGGCTTCCCTGTCCTGTCCCTACATCAAAGGTGCGCTGGCTATCTTCTGCTGCTACGAACTTGAGCAGCCTCCCTGGCAAGGATACTCCCAAGTTGCGAAGGATCCCTGCACACCACGAAGGCCCATTGCCCAAACCCGCCGTGATGATTGACCGCCCGCACCCAGCGCTTCGCGGCAGCTTCCTTCTGCCGATCCTGCTCGGTCTCAAAGCCCTTGACCTCGAGGATAATCTTCATTTCCCGGCTGTCCTCGCAACGCCAGCGGATGAGGTAGTCAGGGCGAGACTCGTGCCGCACCCCCTGCCACTCGTAGGGGATGGTGAAGTCCAGGTGGTCGTTGCGCGCATAGGCGATGACTTCGGGCATCCGTTCAAGCCGATAGGCCACGCTGTGCTCCCACGTGGGCGCATCGAGCACCACATGGCTGATGTGGCTCTTCGTCGTGCCCACCGTGGGGCGCACGGTGCGGAAGAGCACTTCAGAGGTGGACCCCACCGGGCGGAAGCGCTCGATGACTGGCAAGAGAGGGGGCTCTCCGGCCTCCGCGTCGGGCTCGATGGCCTCCGTCAGCCGCTCGATGATGCGCTGCTTGTATTTGAGTAGAGCCACCTCCTCGAGGACCACATCTTCGGCGACCACAACCCGCTCCTCCAGGTAGCGCCAAACGATATCCAATACCTGGGGGAAGAGCACATGGCGGGCTTGCCACTCCTCCCGTTTCTCCTTGAGCCGGCGGGTGATCTCGGCGGCGATCACGTACACCGTCGCCTGCAGGCGCTTTTCGTGGTGGAACGGGTTACGATCGTGAAGAACTTCCGGCCCGGGGCCGAGGCGGTCCGGGCGGCCGACGCGGTATCCGGCGGCGGGTTTGGCCACCACCTCGGTCGGCTCGTGGGATGGATCTATGGTCAAATAGGGTACCTCTTCCAGATTGATCTTGATACGCTGGGGCACATCAAAGACATAGCCTTCCACCCGGGGGAACGTGAGCTCCAGGTATTTGCGTTCGGGAAGCGCCCGCACCAGGGTGGACACCTTCTGCACTTCCGTTCGGCTGATCGGCTTCTTCTTGACCGGGATCACCTCAAAGGGCACGCCGTAGACGTCCACATATTCGGGTTCGGAGAAGTCATCGTAGTTCGTGCGGCGCAGCCCGCGCCCCATCACCTGCTCACACAGGAGCTGCGACGACGTGAACGCGCGCAGACCCACAATTTGGGTGACGTTCTGGGCATCCCAGCCCTCGTTCAGCGTCCCCAGCGACACCACCCATCGATTGTCTTTTCCAGGAGGATCTCCTTCGCCCTCCCACTCCGCCTTTGCCGACGGGTGTCCAGCATCTTTCGCAGCCGCTCGGGCGGCCTCCTTTTCCACATTTCACTTACCTACCTCGTGTAGCATAAGACTCTACCGCCATCCCGAAAGCAATCTTTTGAGATACTTCATCACCGCACCACGCTGCAGATGCTGATGGGCAAATTGATTCCGGTACCTTCTCGGACACCCATAACAACTCGTGTTTTCGCCGCACCCGCATTGGCCACTGACCCTTTTCTGAGCAGATTCCAGACAAGCCCTTAGCACCTCCTCCTCTTCAAGCCGGGCAACAAGTCCTGCCCCCCCGGGTACATCGTCGTATAAGATGATGGGAAGAACCGGATACTGCTCGCTATAGGCTACCGTCGCGCTGAGGTCGGTGGATGGAACTTCTAATACCTCCGCAGCGCCTTCTACCAGAGCATACGCAAGCGAGTATGTAAACCAGATAGGATCAACTCCATTCTCACATTGTAGATGAAACTGAAGTTGCAATACATCCGTCACGAACTCATGACCAAGTGAGACCTGTTCCAATGTCCCTCGGCAATCATGACCGTAGGGCGTCTTATGCGTTCTTGGACGATCTCTAAACCCCGCACCACATTCTTTGCAGATGTAGAACCCCTCTCCACGGCGGCCTTCGCATAAAACGACCATAAGGCCCGGGGAGGCCTTCCTGACGGTAATCAAAGGAGTCTCAGGGTTGGGGAACCTGACGGTACCCGGTTCAGGACCAAGAGGACCGGCAAAATACGGGCGTGTTGAGAATACCCTTGCGGTTCGGGATTTTGGTTCCTTCGGTTTGTCTCGATCGGTCACGAACCCAAAGCGTGGAACAATATATTGAGATACCACCAGTCGATCACCACAGGGTGTCGGAGGTTCATCTTCGCCGTACTCCCACTGAAGGAACACATTATGGCTTGCACATCGTTTGTAAAACTTCCGTGGCCACTCCTTCTCGGCTACCCTCTTGAGCCCGTGAGAAGTCCACACTTTTTTGTTTGCAACCAGCTTGCTCGTGGGGGCAAATTCAGAAATGGCAATGCTGAGATCTCTTTGAAGCATCACTTCAAAGGCTTCTTGGTTTTGTTGTGTTCTTTGGGTATCCAATTCAACGACATCCACAGGGAATCCGTACTTTGGTATTACAGCCTTCCGGGATAGGAAAGAAAGGACGTCCTCTTCGGATATTGCCCTCGCTCTTGCTTTTGCCCACTCCGCCGTCTTGTATTTTCCCCGAGTCGCCGCCGTTCTTTCTAGCTCCTTGACAATTCGGTAATCGCTGGAGACTTCAGCCTCGGCAAGGGAGAAGCGGCCTTCCTTTCCCGTAATTCTCTCGATCCATCCCCCGTCATCCAATCCAACTTCACCCAACATGTGAGGCGGGACGATTGCACGCAAGGATTCCTCCAGTTCCGCTCTGTGCTGGAGAAGAAAGGCTCCGAAATCGGTAACGCCGCAGGGATTTTCTAAGTTGACAAATAGGTTCTTAACGGCTTCGAATCTTTCAGGAAACTCTCGGAAAAAGCGCGAGAGCGCCACTGCTGTGATATGGCGGGTGATAATTTTTTCGTTATGCAGACTCAAGACCGGAGGCCGAACGATGCCCTTGAGCATTCGTTCAGGCTGGGAAAAGTGGTAAAGGTCATGCGGGCTCCGCCGACAGTAGGTAATGGCAAATCCAGGATATTCGCTACGACGCCCAGCCCGACCCACCCGCTGGGCGTAATTAAAGGCTTCGGGCGGAACATTGCGCAAGAAAATAGTATCCAGGTCGCCCAAGTCCACACCCAATTCAAAAGTCGTTGAGCAACTCAGAACGTGGATTTTGCCATCCTTAAACTCCCGCTGGAATTCGCGGGCTTTTTCTTTATCCAGCTGTGCAGTGTGCTCTTCCACTCTGAGGATTCCGGGAAGGTTTTCCTGGTAGAGCAGGCGGTAATGGTTCGGTTCCAAGTCATGAACCTGCACTGGTTTTAGAATGCCGGAACAACGATGTCTTGGACACACACCGCGCACCGAAACCGCTTGAAGACGCCCACAGGTATCACATTGAAACAGGGTGTCTTTATCCCGTATTAGATGCAGCCTCCACCAGTCTGGATTCAGTCTGCGCCCGTCGTCAACAGGTAATAAGAGGCGATGGCGATCCAGAGAGGAAGGAGCCTTCTCATCGGACTGACGAAGAGCTTCCCAAATCTCCCTCAGCACTGTTACCGCTTGATCGAGTGCTTCTTGCTCGGACAGACCTTCTCCTAATCCCATGAGAAACTTGGCCAAAAACTGAGCCCGTTTTCCCTGATTGCCATCCCAACTGCGCACATGCTTTTTTCCCCGTGGCGGGCCGATACCGAAACGCATCTGTGAAGCCTGGAGGTTGAGATCGCTCCAGCTCAGGGAGATGCCATCCTCAGTCCGCAACTCTACCGCCCCGTCGGTTCTCATCGTGTCCAGCAGGATAAACACTAGATCACTCGCTTCCTGTTCAGTCAGTGACCAAGGAGGATTTTTGAGTACCTGCGGAATCTCAAACAAACCAGGCCATTTGATGGACCAGCGAACCAGGCCAACCCCTTCAAGAGAAATCCTTGGCTCGTGAGTCAGGAACTCCCGATACAGGCTAATCCACGCCTTGCGACGTAATTCCAGGTCACCAGTAGCCGGGGGAAAGACCTGCTGCTCGAGGAATAAGTTTCGGAGCTCGCTAGCCAATTCTCGCAGAGATAAACCTTCCTGTGTATGCGGAGACAGTTTCCGTGAGACTCGCAAGAGCAAGTTGCGGCTCAGAATGTCTCGATAAGAGTCTTCGAGGTACCAGGCGAAGAAGGCCGCCTCCTGGCGTCCGTCTGCAAAGGCGAGCACTTTCTTCCGCCCCTCTGGAAGTGCTCTATAAAGCGTTGTTGCGATAACCGCATGAGGACCGTCAGTGCCATGCACTACTTCCCTGACCGGGTCGCGACCGGCAGCAGCATATCCACAGGCACCGCACTTTTGCAGTTGGTCTGCTCGGTCCTCGTCTCCAGGTGGGTCCTCTTTGACAACTCGGATAAAGTGCTCATGTCCACACGAAGGCTTAGTGCGGTGTGCTTCTCCACATTGAACACAAAGGGAAAACACCGCTTTGTTTGCGGAATTGTCGTTTTCGTCCTCCTCGCTTCCCTCTCCCTCGTTCTCAATAGGACGCAGGAACGTTGCTCCGAAGTCCACATCGTTTGGGTCACGAATAGCCTCCTGGACTTTACCGCCCCGGAAATTCTTTTGGGCGACAAAGTAATGCTGACCGCATTCCCGGCACAGGGCAACTTCAAAGGCCGTGCGCTCTGTTTTTCGGTCCAGAAAAACTTGCTTCTCGGGCCAATAAGAGACAAACGCTCCCTCAAGAGACCGGAGAAAAAGGTGGTAGCGTGCGGACAGTAGCGACGCACCGGAGGAACGGTCTTGGGCGCGGACAAGGAGATCGACTAACTGGCAGAGAGCAGGCACCCGTTCCTCTTTCGGTACGTCGTCAAAAATTTGATCAGCGATTTTCTGAACCTCTGTGGGATTACCCGTGATGCTACGACGAAGGGTTGCGGACCGGCTATCACTTTGGAGAAGCTTCCCCACCTTCTTCTTGAGATCATCCTCGGCGGCGAGAGAGACACCGATCTTCCCTGCCATTCTAGTCAGGGCACTCGCATCGTTTCCCACGCCAGCGAGGAGTGCCTTAAGAACCCTGTAGTCCTCACGGTCGAGTCTCGCCGTTCCCGGCTCAGGTATGGGTTCCGGCTCACCTAAGATGACGTCCTCTTCGTGGAAAGGCTCACCAAATAGGTCGGAGGCAAATTGGGCGACGGCGGCTTTGTCTTGCTCTCCGCCCATCAATGTGGCACTGGTGGCGATACAGCGAAAGGGTTCTGTCCGGCCGCCTTCCCTGAGTCGTTGCTTGAGACGCCGCAGGAGCATGGCCATCTCGATGCCCCGCGATCCGCGGTATTGATGCGCTTCGTCCAGCACTAAAAACGTCCACCAACGGGCACGTCCGTTGTCAAACAGAGGACTATCGTTAGGGCGAAGTAGCAGATACTCAAGCATAGAGTAGTTGGTCAGCAGGACGTGCGGTGGTGTAGTCCGCATCTCGGATCTTAAAACCAGCTCTCCATGTACCACTCTCCCATTCTCAACAATGGAGTAGCCTTTTCGCTCCGCGAGATGATCTTTCGCGTGGCGCTGGGAGTCGTTCTCATCCTCCGGGGTCTCCCCGATGTATTGTCCAAAGGTGAATCGGAACGGTGAGTTGGAGTCTTTAAGTCGTTTGCAAATCTCTCCCATGCGCTCTCGCTGATCGTTGGCCAGCGCGTTCATCGGGTACAGAATCAACACGCGCACCCCCGGGCCCAATTTACCTTCCCGAAATTCCCGATAAAGATGAAGCAGAATAGGGTAGAGAAACGCTTCGGTCTTCCCACTTCCAGTTCCAGTGGCGACGATCGCGTTGAACCCGTTGGATACACGCCGGATGGCTTCCTCCTGGTGCCGATAGAGTGGTCTGTCACCCTGCATTGCTTTTAGGAATCCCTCGTCCGGCTGGAATCCGAGGAGGCTTCCAAACAAGACTCGCGGTGTCTGCCCACGCTTGAAGACCGGTGTGGCTTCAAGATAGGGACCTTTGCTCAGACGCCCGGAGTCCAAAGCCTCCTCGAAGGACTTCCTGAGATCCGGGTCCCTAAAGTAGAAAGTAGTCTTCAGGTACCGACGATATCCTTCCTCAATTTGGTTGGACAATTCTATCGGGTTCATTGACGATCCCTCATCCAGCACATGCTTGGCACTGTAACGCCCCCAAAACCCTGGCGTTTTAGGAAAGGTTTCAATTCCGGATCGTACTTCATCAAGGCTCGCGCCAGTGCATGTGCTACTGCTTTCGCTTGCCTCATCGTGTTCGGGCTACTTCCCCTAACCTTAACGCATGCATCCAGTTGGGAAAACGCCTCACTTGCTTCTGGCAATTCTTGCAGACGCTCCAGAAAGCGCCTAGCCTTGAGCGGAGCTTCTCTAAAGTACTGGACTATAGGAGACCCGTTGACGGTGATCTTCCCCGAACCGTGTTGAAGCTCTGCTCTTGCCACCGCCGTCTTATATCTGCCAAACCCAACCCATTTTTGTAGCGGTATTGCCCGTATAACAGCAACAACCCCCTCCATCTCCTCGCCGTGGCGTTTGATCCAGACCTTCAATCGCTGGTCTTGGGTTTGATCCATCGCTTCTTTTGCATCAGCGAATTCGCGAAGCGGCACAGCAAGCGTCTTCTCTGCCACTTTTATGGAATACTGCCTGGCCTTCGGCCGTTCAAAGCCCACAAAGATGGTGTCCACCCATCGGCATTTTGGAAAACGCAACCACATTGCTTTCTTTGAAATTGCGGTGAGGTAATCGAGTGAAAGAGGCAGGGGTTTATCCTCCCATTGCACCGGTTCAGCAGCCTCTTCCCCAAGACTCCACCAGAGTCTTTCCACTAAAACGGTCACCTTGACTTTCGGCCCATCTTCGTAGCCCACCAACCACCGAGTTACGTCAGATCCGTAATTAGGGGGAATTGTGAGGATGGTTTGGCTACCTTCACGTTCAATCGGAATCTTCGGTAAGTCCTCTGTTGCTTGTATCATAATCCCAGGCTCATGAAAAAGTTGCACGCGAGCGGGCTTATGTCCCTGCTCGGAAGGGAGCGGAGATAATCTGGGAACACTGATGTTTTTGAGCCCACTTAGAAACCTAAAGTCCATGCTCTCTATCAGCTCATCCTTTGCATCGTAGAATCTGAGAAAGAACCATCCTCCCTTTCTATTTCGAATTTCGGAAGGCAATTCCTGCTCTTGGCCATCAGTGTCGGGGTAAAATTCTTGACGCCATTTTCCTCCACCGACACCCTCCTCTCCAATAACGATGGTCTTCACTCCTTTCCATGCCTTTTTATCCAGAACACGGATTCTCGGTGGCTCGCTAAAAAGTGGGCCTTCACCCTCACTCATATCGTCCAGTTGCACTCCCACAAGGTCGAAGCGTACTGAACTCAAAGGAACGGTTATATGATCCCCCTCAGCTGTGCGAAAAGCAATCCCTGTCTCACCGCCCTTTTGAAGGTCAAAAAAGTGGGCCCTATGTCCAACAATGGACACAGGCTCTGGCATCACTGGCGGAGCGCCCCCCACGATCTCGTCACGCTCCCACGAATCAGGGGCAACGGCAAGATACGATCCGGATGATGCCGACTTGACCAGTCGTCCTCGGTTAAGATTTTCACCGCTAAGCTTGAAGAGAAGGTAACCATCCTGACCCAAAGTGACATTGACCTTCTCGATTCCGTCTCCTTGGTTCCATTGGATTGTCACCTCACTAGAGATAGAGTTAAGATACCAACAGCCTCCTCTCGACGCATCGCGCGGTAATGGCGAGTCACCTTGATAAACCTCCCAATTATCCGCTTCTCCGAGTAGATCCTCTGCCACTTCTACCCCGATGAACCATTGTCCTGCCATCTTCCAGCAAACGATTTCGGACTTCGGACGGCCAGATGCCGTTTCTCGGGTTGCACGCCTTTCCCGGGACTGGGTCGGACCGCGAGGTCTGCCCCCTCTATGTACAGGTTTTCGCCGCTCTCCTTTCGCTCTCGGCGTTCCTTGTATTGGCCGCGTCGGCTGCGATTTCTCCCCTACCTGCGGTTGGACTTTTTCTCCCAATGTCGGCTGAAGCTCTTCTGGCGTGGTCGCTCGAGCCCTGCTTTCTATTACTTGCTTAGTTTCCGCCGCTACTGATTGTATTGCCTCGGCTACTTGGGATTGCGTTTCCTCCTCTTCTATCTCTTCGGCTCCCTGCACGGCTGAGGATTCAGTTTCCTCTGATGTCGCGACTTTGGCTTCCGGTACTGCTCTTAGCTGGGTCTCCTTCGGAACTGTCCGTTCTACTTCCTGTGCTGCCGTAGGTTGGGCTTTCTCTCCTTTCGACTGTCTTGCCCTGCGCTATTGGCGCTCCTTCTTGTCCTGTAGTGAGTTGGTCCTCTGTCGCTAGCGTCGGTGGTCGCATTTCGCCCACTTCTTGCTGTGCTTCGTCGGCTCCTGGCGGCTGTGCTTCATGCCCTCTCTTGCGCTGGTATATCGCCAACCAGGCGATGACGGCGCTGGCTACCAACATGAGAAGAACTGCAAACAACGCTAAGGTAGTGATCATCTCCCTTACCTCCTTTGACCAGAAGAGAGTTCATCACCAGCAGGTTATCGCCCAGGATGAGCCGGTTGGCCCAGCCTACCTCGTGCTGATAGAACTCGATCTGCTGGTCCGCGGGCAGGAGCGTTTCGCCGAAGAGGTCCGGTTGCGGCGGTTCGGGGCGGCGCACCGCGTTCAAGATGGCTTTGGTGGAGATGCGCTCGTGAATGTGCAGCGAGACCACATCCACCTCGAAGGAGGTATGCTCCTTCTTGCCCGCCCAAACCAGTTGCGGGCCGAGGTGGGGGTCGTAGGCGTAACGTGTGGTTTGGCGCTCGCGGACTTCGTAGGTGGGCGCGTCGCCGGCAGGGGGATTGTTCTTGCGCCGAGCCTTGGAGTGCCGAAAGTCGCGCACTCCGTCGGAGTCCGTCGGATGCGTCTTCCTTTTGCGTGGCATTGAACTTACTCCTTACGACTGCTGGCTCTGAGAGGCTTACGATCTAGGATTCTATCCAGAAGGGCCAGTGCCTCGAACGGCTCGCCGCCGTCTTCCTGGGGCGGCGCGCCCACGTAGCGACCCGGCGTGAGCACGAAGCCGTGCCTGCCGAGCTCCGAAAACGGAGCGCTCTTGCAAAAGCCGGGGACGTCCCGGTACTCGCCCGCGTCCTTCTCCCCGCGCCAGGCGTGATAGGTATCGGCGACCTTCCGGATGTCCTCCTCGGTGAGCTCGCGGTGGGTGCGAGCCACCATCCGCCCCAACTTGCAAGCGTCGATGAAGAGGACCTGGCCACGGCGGTCGCGGAGGCGTCCGTTCTTCTTGTCACGCGCGAGGAACCACAGGCAGCCGGGGATCTGGGCCGAGTAGTAGATGGAGGACATCGACCCGTTGGCGAGGACGAAGCCGGCCGCTCCCACGGGCTCCAGGTGGTGGACGATGTGGTGCACCCAGGCGAAGTTGGCGTTGCCGGCGGGCGGCACCCCAAACTTACACCGGCGAGCCTCTCGCGCTTGGTCCCCCGCCCAGCGCTTCATGTTGAACGCCGCGTTGGCGAGAGCGTAGTCGACCTTGAGGTCAGGGAAGCGATCGTTTGTGAACGATTCACCCTGCCCGATCTTCCCGTGGATGCCACAGATGGCGAGGCTCGTCTTGGCCAAGCGGCCCTCCAGCCCTGGGGCAAAAACGGAAGCCTACCGACTTGTCTGCCCCCTGTCAAGCCGATGACCGCAGGCAAACGCTGCGCTGGGGTCCGGGTGGGCCTGTGCCCGCCACCACGAAAAAACGTCCAGCCCACAGTTTGGCGCACATCCGGAGGCAGAGAACGGAAGGCGAGAGCGGTTAAGTCCATGCCGGGCGATGGGATTCAAACCCACACGGCCCAAAGCCACGAGGATTTTAAGACGTTCCCCCTTGGTGTCACCGCCGCGTCCTGTCGTTAATGCCGCAGCGGCGCGCCTTTCGGGGCGACCCGAAAGCGGCACCTGCGACGCTCCCGACAGCTAGCACCGAAGGTCACCGTCTGATGCGGTGTCTCCGCCCCCTCTTCGATCAGCTGTGCGAGGAGTGCTCGGAGCTCGAGATGGATGGCGGCGCGTGGCCGCCCCCAGGGGCCAGTAGACCTCCACGGCGATCGCGCTCAAGACGGAGATACCCACAGCCGCACCCATTCCGTGCGCCGGGGTGCCCGGCGCTCACAAGTGTGTCCAGACTCGAAAGGGTGCTCACACTTTGACCTCCCCAGAGTCGCTTATGCGATTAGCTCACGACAGCGGCGCGCCCAGGAGCCGCCCCCCAGGAGAGCTCGTCTGGAGTTCGCGTCCGCAGCCGCTGCTCGTCCTAGAAGCGCAGGGTGGCGTCTCCAGCACACGCCGCCGCCTCTGCCGAGAACTCGGGGCTGACCTCGGCCCTGTACTGCCGCGCCTTGCCCACACCCTTAGAGTTTGCCGATGTAAAACGTGTCCAGGCAGAGGAGCTCCCCAGGCTACTGGGCTGCCATATGCGAGGGCCGGCGGCGCCGGGGGTACACCCCGTCAGATCCATAGGCCAGGAAGTGCCACCGCGAGCGGTAGAAGAGGGTCCTAGGAGATCCCGAACTCCTGGCAGGCTTGGCTGAGGTTCCCCAGGGCCTGCGCACGGGCTAACACTTGCAACCGGAACGCGTGTACACTGGTTTCGAGAGTCATAGACAGTCCTACCCCGTTTCCCCACGGAGGAGGGCTAGCAAACGCGAAGGAATGCGTCGTATCACCCTCCTCGACTCTCAACATTAAACTGAAAGAGTTCACCCTAGAAGCCTTTGTGGGTTTTCACCCGGCTACCCCGAAGAAGAGAGCGAGGGAGAGCAGTGGCTCATGGTGCGGATGAGGCTGCCACATGCGGAGTTACGCCGCTCCTAAGGAAAGCCCATTCCCTTTCCTGGACCCGCTGGGGACTCATCTCGGACGTCGGAGCGGTGCGTCTGAACCGCACTCTGGCCCGATAGAGCTTCAAGAGGTTGAGGTTGTGCACCGCACAGTCGAAACCGCCAAAGGGCTCAGACCCACTCCAGGCCCTGCAACAAAAATGCCGAAGACCTCGGCACCTCATTGACTAGCTCGAATACTGGCTCCAGCGACGGTTCCCGCTGGCGGTACCGTTCGAGCACCTCCGGCGACCGCAAGAGGCGTCGGATCCGCTCCCGCAGCACGACGCCCTCGGGAGGGCAAGCCGCAAGAGGTGGACCCAGTACGATGCAGGCGGTGAGCCATCTTGTCCGGCGGAATCAAGACCCGAATCCCGCAAGCTTGCAGCGCTTCAATGGGCACCGTGTCGAAGTACCCGGCATCGGCCAGCAATGCCTCAGACTGTCGACCCATGTTCGCTTCGACTTCGTCGACCATGGCCAATAGCTGCGGAGTATCGGCCGCGTGGTTGATGAGGTCCGCCGCCCCGATGATCTGCGTCTCGGCATCGACCACCGCCTGGACGTTATACCCCGAAAGGCCCCCCTCGGCCTCCGTCATGATCCGGGAGTCCGGGTCGGTCAAGTTCCGCTGTGCCTTTGGCGAGGCCTTGGTTTGCTTGGGATCCTTTCGAAGCCGGTACGTCCGGCCGCCCTTTTCCGCCTCTGCCCGGCGCTTCTCAACCGTCCGCACACTCTCCCACAACTCATCGCCCCGCCGGTCTCCCCGAAAGAGCCGGTCCTTTTCCCGATCTTTCGCCTCCACCCGAGCGAACTAACGCGCAATCTCTTCCCGCAGCCGCTGCTTTTCCTGTTGCATCCAGGCGTAGCTCATGGCCGCCATGCTTGGAGGCCTACGCCTTGATCTTGGTGCCGTCCAGCGCCACCTGGCCCAGCTGGAACGTCCGGATGAATAGCTCTCTCCCGGGCCTCGAGCTCTGGCCGGCGCAATGCCGAAAGCGTCCCGTGGTCCGACGGATAACTGTGCGACAGCATCCCGCAAGGCGATGTCCTCGTGCAGGGCCCGCTCCAACCGGCGGGAAAAGCGGATGTTCTGGGGCTAGGCGTTGGAGCCACACCTTCACCATCATCACCCGACGCTAAGGAGGCTAGCCCCGGTTTCCGCCTTGCTAGGCCCGGAAGATGGCGGAGAGATCAAGCTAGCCGACCATCTCGTCGATGAAGTAAGCCAACTCGTCCGAGGGCAGCCAGTCCCTGGGGAAAAAAGCACGTGGCAGTCCTGATTGGGCACGTATGGCTTAAACGGCTCCATGGCCGAAAGGTTCAACACCCCCGAGCCAATTCATGCCAGCTTACTGGAAATTCCCACCACATAGCCTCCTGAGCCCTCTTAGCTCCGACGGCCATTAGAGCCTCCCAGATGATTCGAAGGAAGGCAACTCAAGCTTTCCCCACTTCCACGGCAGGCCATTTTTGGGCGCGTTCTTTTTTGCAATTGGAGCGCATCCCGTAGCCCGCAGAAGTCCCTTTGCAGTCCACGGGAGAAATTCCGCCTCCTGGCCAGCCGCCAGATCCACTGCATGTCTTAAGTCGTGCCGTGTTTGCTCCCACTTCCCGCAAGATCGCGCGGCCGTCCCTACAGGGTGGATTTGAGAGTGCCCGATCCCAGGCTGGCTTTCCCTCACCCGGACGCAGGAGAAATTCTGCCGCCGTGTTCCTGCCTGGTCCACCTGGTTAGCCACTTTGGAGAGGCACACCTTACTCTCCTCTCGGGCCGACCCAATCCAGTTTGTGGAACTCAGCATCGAACGTTCGTCATTGCTGGCACGGACTAGCCGGACTGGCTCCCCATGGCACCGGCCGCACAACTGACTTGGCCATTTTCAGCTGTCACTCAAGGACCTTCTTCGGGAACCACGCGCTCACGCATCTCCGGCCCTATGCTATTGCTCTCCACACCAACCCCAGGGTCTGGCTTGGCCGGAAGCGCCCGATTCGCGCAAGTACACGGCGGATCAAATCCTGCCTTCCATGGGTAGTTTTCCAAGCTGCCCAACCCTTTTCATCATCCAGCCGGTCCCCCAAGCGTGCAGGTCACCCGGACGGCGACGCGCATCTCTTACCTCTCCCTCCCACGTCAGAGTTTCTCAATGGGGTTTGAGAAAGTTCTAACACCCCCGCGCAAGACTAAGCCTTTCAAGGGCTCGCCGTGGAAAAACGAGAACCATCTTCGCCTGTCAAAAGGAAACCACGGCCAAGAGACCTTCTGGACGCACTGCCCCCGGGGAAACCCCCCTTGTATTTCGAGATGACGCCGATGAGCCGCAAGGCGGCATTCTTCAACACCAACCGGGTAAGCGTGTGCAAGAAAGGAAATTTTTGTTTCAAAAAAGGTATCCCGTTGCGATAGGCCACGCTCGATAGTGACAACGCCGGACCCATCCGGGATCCTGGGGTCTTGCGGTACAGGCATCGCGAGCGTGTTGCGGTCTGCCAGTAGGCGGTTGGGATCGCAAGCTTTCGGATCCAAATAACCCCCTTCCTTGCTCACGCACTGGGGTTGCTCGAGCCATTACACAGCCCCTTTGCCTTTTTCTTTGGCAACCCGCATTTCACCTGGCGAAAGGCCCAGTTGTCCCAAAAGCCGAACGGATAACTCGTATCGCAAAAGCGGAGTGATGATATAGATGCCGCGGAAATGGGAGAGAATTTCCCTCGCTATTTCCACTGCTAATGCTAGCCCCGCCTCCATTGCCCGCGGCCCTTCAAGGAAAAGGAGTCGTTCGCGTACGGCCTCAGGGATCACAATTCCTGGAACCTCGTTGTGCAGAAACTCAGCGTTCCGGTAACTCAAAAGAGGCAAGACCCCGATAAATACGGGGACACCCAGCGGCCCAAGCATTCGGGCGGTCTCTTTCACTAATCTCGTGTCAAACACCGGCTGCGTCATAACAAACTGAGCGCCGGCTTGAAGTTTTGACTCGAGTTTCCGCCTTTGGGATTCGATCTGACGCGCGTTGGGGTTAAAGGCACAGCCGATGACAAAATCGGTCTTTCCCTTAAGGTCCTTTCCAACCGCATTCACCCCCCGGTTAAGACCTGCCAACAACCGGATGAGCCCCACCGAATTCAAATCGTACACCGAAGTAGCACCGGGGTGATCCCCGGCCTTTGCCGGATCCCCGGTGAGGGCAAGCACATGGCGGAACCCAAGTACCCCAAGTCCCATAAGTTCCGACTGCAGTCCCAGAAGATTCCGATCACGACATGCAATGTGGAGAACTGGGATGAGGGAGGATCTTTGTCGAACACAAACCGCAGCCGCCACGTTGCTGACACGAAGAATGGCCAGGGAATTATCAGCAAGACTGATGGCATCAGCTCCGGCTTCCTCTAGAGCACTCACTCCTTCGAGAAACCGTTCCATTGCTAAGGTTTTGGGCGAGTCCAGTTCGACGATACTGACCGTTTTTCGCTTGAGCCGTTCCAACAGGGATTCTTCGCGCCACGAAAAGCCCCGCGAAGGCCCCTCCTCCGTGGGCTCACGCAAGAAAACCCTCCGCCGCCTGGGCTTAGCCCCCACCGGACGCAGGGAACCCGCTACGGCCACCATCGCAGCAATGTGGGAGGGATCGGTTCCGTAATCGCCTCCGATTAAGCGAGCTCCCTCAGCAACGAACCGAGGCAAATAGGAAGCAAAGTACTGGGGGCTGGCACCGTAAAAGAGTTGACCCTCATAGAATTCAGGTTTTCCGGCATTTGGGAACGCGGAAACAAGATCGCTTGCCTCGAGCTCCAATTGCTCCAAAAGATGCAGGGTTGCCTGGACCCCACAAGCGCCGTTAACGCCCACAATGGAAGCTCCGGCTTGGCGCAAGCTTGCAAGGGCCTCACCCACGTCCTCCCCGCTCGAAAGCCTTCCTTCTTCGGTAGGTGCTACGGAAGCCCATATCGGATGGACGCCAAGCTCTTTGGCCGTACGTATCGCTAGGAGGAGATCCGCCAAGTCGGTAAAGGTCTTCAAAAGTAATAGATCGCAACCGGCCTCCCAGAGAGCTGCAATCTGGACCCGGTAGGCCTCCCGCCGCTCCTCGACTGAGATGGGAGGCTCCGTCGACCGCAACACGATCGGGCCAGTCGTCCCTGCAATAAAACAGGGTTTCCCCTCGACGACTTTTCTCACTAGCTCGACGGCCTTGTGGCAGAGTTGGACTGCCTGATCGGATAGACCGTACCGGGAAAGACCAATGGGATTGGCGCCAGACGAGTTGGTCTCCAAAACCCTGGCCCCTGCAGCCACGTAGTCCTGGTAGACCTTGGTTACAAGGTCCGGCCGCGTAAGGTTGAGAGCTTCCAGGCAAAAACCCCGCGGAATCCCCAAAGCATACAGGTAGGTGCCGATGGCACCGTTGCCGATGACAATCCGTTGCTCAAGCTCTTGGAGTATGTTTGCCACGCACGCCTTCCTCTGACACTATAAAGCGCAAGTGAATCTAAGAAAGTACCGCACCTACTCTACCGGCAAGCCGGAATGGGATCACGCAATTTTCCACCTGCTCGAAGCGGCAGGGCTGCCGGCCCAGCGGGAGTACTTTGAGATCCTGGCGCGGGTGATCACGCTTGGTCATCAAGGAGCAAGCGCTTTTGACGCCCGGCTTGTTAACTTTATGCTGGCGGATCTTTGTCGAGCCATTGCGGTCTTTCATCCCTACCGCGGCATTCGGAAAATCGCAATTTTCGGTTCCGCTCGACTCTCACCCGATAGCCCGGTAGGGCAAGCCGCGCGAAAGTTTGCCTCCATGATGGCAGAAAGTGGCTTTATGGTCCTTACCGGTGGAGGAAGTGGGATCATGGAAGCAGCGCAGGCAGGAGCAGGAAGAGAGAAAAGTTTTGGGCTCAACATTCTCCTTCCCTTTGAACAGCGGCCCAACGAGGTCATCGAAGGGGATCCCAAACTCATCCATTTTCGTTACTTCTTTTTGCGCAAGCTCTTCTTTCTTAAAGAATCCCACGCCATCGCCCTTTTTCCGGGGGGATTCGGAACGATGGACGAGGGATTTGAGGCTCTTACTCTCATGCAGACCGGAAAAGCTGCCATTGAACCGCTGGTCTTTGTTGACTGCCCCGGAGGGATTTTCTGGAAAAATTTTGAACGTTACCTTCGGGAGAACCTATTGGCCCATGATCTCATCTCTGAATCGGATTTTTCGCTCTTCCGCTTTACGGAAAGCCTGGAAGAAGCCAGAGACGAAGTTCTTCGGTTCTACGATAATTTTCACTCGTATCGTTTTTTAGGGGCTCGACTCATCATCCGGATTCGCCGTCCCATCCCAGAAGAAGTTTTGGAGGAGTGGAACGCGCAATTTCGAGATATCCTGACACGGGGTCGTTTTGAACTTCGCAAAGGACCCCTACCGGGAGAGGGACAAGAAAGTGAACTTGCCCATCTTTACCGGCTCTGTTTCTCCTTTAACCGAAGTTCCTATGGCCGGCTGCGACAACTCATCGACCGGATTAACGAGTACTAACCTTCTGGTCCCTCCGGAGGAGCTCTGGTTCTGGGTCGTAGTTCCCAGTCAAGTTGTTAAAGTAATGAAGGGAAAAGAGCTTTTGTGGGAAGCTCCGGTCAGTACCTCCGCTCACGGATGCGGGGAAGAACCAGGAAGCCTGCGTACGCCACGAGGCTGGCACAGGATCTACCAAAAGATCGGCGATGGCCAACCCATCGGGGCCATTTTCAAAGGGAGACAACCGACGGGCGCGATATGGAACAAGGGGACGCCTTCCCAGGAAAGATTGATTCTTACCCGAATCCTCTGGCTGGAAGGGATTGAAGAACACAACCGCACCACCCGGGACCGCTGGATCTATTTTCATGGTACGAACTGGGAGGAGCACATCGGAACACCAACAAGCTGTGGTTGTATCTGTTTAAGAAACGAGGATATGATGAGGCTATACGAGTTCGCGCAAGAGGGGACCCTTGTTTATATCTCAGCGTAATGACCCTATGCTTCCGTTCCGAGCAGTGATTCTCGATTGGTCCGGCACCCTTGTGGACGACCTAGATTGCGTTCTGGAAGCTGGTAATCACGTGTTTCGTGCTTACGGCAAGGCACCGTTTAGCCGAGAAGAATTTCGCGAGAAATTTTTTCTTCCGCTCCGCGACTTCTATGCCCGATACCTTCCTGAAGTCCCTTTAGAGGAACTTGATCAACATTTTCACGCGCACTATCGAGCCTTTAGAGGAAAAGTCACATTGTTTCCGGAGGCTCTTCCTTTTTTAAACCAGTGCCGGTCAAATGGCCTTGACCTTTTCCTTCTGAGCACAATCCATCCCGATCATTACGAAACGCTTGCCGCTCGGTTTGGACTAAAACATTTTTTTCGGTGCGCTATGACGTCCGTGGGGGATAAGCGAACCGGTCTCCAGACGCTTCTCTCTCGCTATTCACTCCTTCCTAGTACAACCCTTTTTGTGGGAGACATGGTCCACGACGTAGAAGCGGCTCATTGTGCTGGCGTTTGTTCCTGTGCGGTTTTAACTGGATACGATACCGAGTCGAAACTCCGTCGCGCAAGACCCACCTTTTTATGCAGCAACCTAGTAGAGGTCGAAGCTCTTCTGTTCGATACCACTCGGCAATCCTTCTTACAGTTCTAACTTTCCTAGGCAAATACCCAAAAGGGCATTTTTTGCAATCATAGGATTTTATCCTCCCACTTCGTGGACGCGCATTGGTTGGGTAAGCTATATTTTTTTCCCCTCTGGTTTCGTGGTTCTTTGTAAGAACCTACCCGACCATCTTTGAATCTCACCCCTTCAAGCACCTTGGGAAGAAGCGCAAACTCAAGTCTCCACGCTGGCTTCTCAGGTCGTAGCAGCTGAGCTTTGTCCATCATGACCTGAGTGACTTTCCTTTTGACCCACGCTTTGACTTGCTTGATCCATTACCCAGTGCTGACCCAAACCTATTCCCTATGGCTCGAAGTCCGGACAGGTAGCCGGTACTCGCAGGCAAAATCCCTGGAAAGGGAGGAACTTCTCCCGGTCCTTCCCCAAGCGTTCACCGGTCCGGTATGACCGGCTGGCAAAGGTCCCAAAGATCGATGCAAAGGTCTTTTCTTTATCGACCTACCTTTTGCAAGATTGCCAATCTGGCAAAGGGCTTTTCTTGGTTTTGGGTTCTCTTTCTCTCGGTAATTCCAGACGTGGTCGTTTTCCGAAGACCCACGAGCGCTCGTAATAGGCCTTTAGGCCAAACTTCCAAAGAGGCTATTCAGACGCCAAGAACAGGATCTACTCTCGCAAACCTTTGGGAAACCTGTCATCTCTATGCTTTGAGTACCGATACCCTTTTGGATTCTGGATTACTCCAGACACGCTCTCTTCCAACGGCGTAACGCCACTAGCGAGCAAGGTATGCCCGGCGGCTCTATGTGCAAAACTCCTCCTACGGATCCCGGGTACATTTGAGCTTCCTCATCTATGCCCTGCCCAAGCAGCCACTGGAAGTTTCCCTCGCGTCTTGGCGTCTGCCTGGACTTTGTCAGAGCCCGGTTCCTAACCTCTCTTAACGTTCTCGTTGCGATCAGAATGACCCCAAGGTCCCGCTCGCGCTCGCCTCTTTGCTCTTAGGAGTTCTCCTCAAACTCAGCCAGAATCTTTCGGAACGCCGCTACATTGGCTTTGACATCTCCGCGAAAAACCGCCGATCCTGCCACGAGCACATTGGCTCCCGCTTCGATCACCTCTCGGGCATTGGAAATTTTGACCCCCCCATCCACTTCCAGCCAAGCCGAAGAACCAATGGTATCGAGCATTTGTTTTAGCCGGCGAATTTTCGCCGTGCTGGACGGAATATATGCCTGTCCCCCAAAACCGGGATTAACTGACATAATGAGAGCTAGGTCCACGTCCGGCAAGATTTCCTCCAAGGTGACAAGAGGGGTTGCCGGGTTTAAGGTCACTCCTGCACGCACACCCAGCTCCTTAATCGATTGGATGGTACGATGAAGGTGCGGGCAAGCCTCAACCTGAACGGTAATGATATCCGCGCCTGCTTGTGCAAAGTCCTTTAAGTAACGGTCCGGGTTCTCAATCATAAGGTGCACATCGAGCCAAGCTCCTGTTTCTTGGCGAATCGGCTGAAGGGCCTCCACAACCAAAGGACCAATGGTGATATTGGGAACGAAGTGGCCATCCATAACATCAATGTGCAACCAGTCCGCTCCTGCAGCTAGCGCCTCCCGGACATGGGCTTCCAGACGCGCAAAATCAGCGGAAAGAATCGAAGGAGCTAGAAGAATGCGACGATGCGTTTCCATGGATTTCCCGCTCCTCCTAAACTGAGGGATCGCTAGCTTGAACTTCCATGCTTAGTGGCCTGACTTCTCGGTCCTTGCAGGGCCAGAAACCCTAGGCCATTTTTGAGGGGTTTTCCACCCTTTTTTGAACCGAAATTCCCATCGTCTTTCCACGCGCAATGGGTTGTTTGCGAGCTAAGCCTTTCTTCCAACTGTTGTTGCTGATAATAAATCCTCTTCTATCAAAGAGCGTCGGAGCCTGAGGGCACACCCAAAACACTTCTCCGCCCACTTTTGTCCAGGAAAACTACCGATTCCCAGAAGTTGGCCCTCTTTGCTCGGAGAGTTGCTCAAGATACGTAAGGATCGGACCTTCGGCCTTCTTGGGGACTGGGGCCCCAAAAGACACCTCCATTTTCGCCACAATTTTCTTCCAACCTTCCGGCGAGAGTTTCGGCTGCATAAGGAGATACTGCGTGGTGTGGCAGCCAGAACAGTAGCTCACCACAAGATTTTTTCCTGGAAAGGAAGGAAGGTCGGGAAGGACCGTAGGATAGGGCCCAACAGAAAAAAGACTATTTTCCGTCTGTACAGGAAGTGGAACAGGATACGTAACTTCCAAAGCTCCTACCGTGTATTGGCCTCTTTGGACTCCCTCCGGCACCGCACTCCAAAGGGTCATCCAGGCACCGCTGGTCAGGATGAAAACTACGATTAGCCATCGAATACATGGGAGACACGAAACCCGGGAGTTTTGCACAACTACACTTCCCCGACTACCAGCTCCTGCTTTTCCACAGAATGCCACAAGTAGCCTCCCGGATTCCAAATGGGTTCCTCAGGCTGCCCGTGCCCCATGCGGTCAAAAGCTCGTACCGCAACCACGAACCGTCCTGGCCGCTTGGGTTTCCAGACCTTCTCCCACAAGCGAAAGGAGTAGGGACCCCAATCCGACCCCAGTTGAGCTGGCATCCAGCTCCGTCCTCCATCTACCGAAACCTCCACGCGTTCAACCCCTTTGCCGCCACTAAAAGCGATGCCTCGCAACCGTACAGGCATCCCCACAGGGAGTTTGCTTGACCCATCCGGTTCGATCAAAAAAGAGCGAACCGGCATATCTACGGCCCCAATGGGAAGTGTCGTCCATCCTCCGCGAGCCGCGTCCTCGGGTCGAATGGTATTCCCGGGCGTCGCAGGTATACGATAGGCCTGCGCCATCCAGAAATTGGAATCCTTTTCTTTGAGCGCCCGAATCCAGCTAAGATGTTTCACCCAGTAGGTGGCAAATTTTCCTGGCACCACCAGTCGTACCGGAAAGCCATTCAACATGGGCAACGGCTGCCCGTTCATCGAGTAGGCAACAAGACTCCGTTCCAGCGCCGGGTCCGTGAGATCCAGGGATTTGAGAAAGGCGTGCGATCCTTTGCCTTCCGGTCCCTTGCCCGTATCCAGTCCCTGAAACTGGATTTGCAGGGTACCAGGCAAAGGCTCCGCTCGGGAAAGAAGATCTTTCAAGCGAACGCCAGTCCAAACCGCATTCCCCATCGCACCGTTCCCCCATTGAGCCCCTGCAACCCGAGGGAAAAACCGGCTCCGAGAATTACCGGAACACTGGTTAACCGCAACAAGTGAAACCGGAGAAAAATCCCGAATCAACTCTTCGAAGGAGAACGAAAGGCATCGGCGGAAGTTGCCCTCTAGCCTGAGCCTCCAGCTCTTAAGATCGACTGCGTTGGGGATCCCGTCTAAATGATATCGAACATAGAAGGCGGCATTCGGAGTGAAAACGTCAAGAAAATAGGGTCTTGGTGTTTCAAGTTGGATCGGACGATCCGTAAGACGGATAAGGGGTAATTTTTGTGGTTCTGACACCAGAGGCCCCAAGCCATTCCAACACGGGTTAGGCTTGGAAAAGTCTAACCCCTCCCACCCCTGCCCTGCAGGGACAAACACCTGACCGAGGAAGCTTCTCGGGCTGCCGCACCCAAGCCAAAGTCCGCTCAAAAGTGCCAGTACCTCCCTGCGTGTCCAGCCCTCACTACCCACGGCTTCCTTCCTATGCTCCTTCCACTCGGAAGGATTCCATGATCCCACAAGAACGATCCTTTTTAAAGCTTCCGGTTTTCCGCTTTCCAAAGGTCGTGGTGTTGTTCGCTTCTGGTGCTAGCCGCACAGCTCCTGGTCTTGGTCCATCGACGGCTAGCTTACCCCAAAAGTCAAACCTTTTTCTTACGAGGAAAGCGCCTCTACGGTGTCTCTCCAATCGCTCGAGCCACAGTCCGTGTGCCGGAAGTTTCCCCTGGCCATCCGCCGAAACGGCCTCCATGTTCCCGTCTCCAGGGGCAGCGGCACAAGTAAAAAGAATGTCCTCCCCAACACCTGGAATTCCTCTCCCTGTCCCGCTGGGAACCTGGTCCCAACGTTTTGACCCGAACAAGCCTCCCTGCTTTGCCGCGATTCCTCGCGGGGGTGACAACAGGACGCGTATTAACGGCTTTTATAGCCCCCACAACCTATGGGACAGGTCTATTCCTTGGCCAACCCATGGCGGAGGTCACGCCTGGCCAGAACGAGGGCTACGACGCGCGTTCTTCTTCACCTCTCTTACGGTACAGGCCTACCCGCTTGGCCCAATTGCCTTATGTAGCTTCGATCAAAGGTCACCAGTGTCACTATGTGTCGAGATCTCCCACCATTGGCAGCCCTGAACGGGCCAAGACTTCGCCCAAACACTCTTCTGGCGAAACGCAAACGGCCGGAATCCCAACCTTTTGCGCTCCCACACAGTTTTCCGGACGATCGTCTACCAGTATTGTGTGCCACGGGCGACAACCCAACTGAGAAAGAACCGCCAGGTAGAAGTGGCTAGAAGGTTTCCGGTGGCCCAATTGAAACGAATAGAAACGGTGGGGCAGCCGGGACAACCAGGGAAGAGTTTTCTCTAAATAAAAGGCATGCGCCGGAGAGGTATTCGAGACAATTGCGATCGTGAAGCGAGGCAAAAGCTTGGCAAGAATCGCTTCTCGCTCGGGCCATGGTGAAAAAATGCTACAAAAAATTTCTTCTACCTCCTCCAAGGTCCCGTCAAAACCCGTCGCGCGACGCAACTCGAAGAAAAACTCCCTGCTCCCGACCCTGCCCAGTTCATATTCCACGTACAGGCACCGCTGGCAGAGAAACTCAACCGTAAGATCGACTGGCCTCGTTGTCCTCTGGGTGAAACGCTGTGCTGCTTCCTTCCAATCGAATCGAACAAGCGTCTGGCCCAAGTCCAGTAAGAGGAAAGGTCTGCGTTTCACCTCTGGCCAAATCGTCTCTAGCGAGGAGCCCGACCAAAACATCCGGCCTCCAAGTATCCCGTTGAGGAACTAGGAAGGCACTGGGACGACGGTCTGGAAGACACCTCTTTGGAAGTTGCAGAAAGGTTTTCCCCAGCCAAAACCTTTTGGCGATACCCGCTCCCACTAGCCCGCCGGACGGCTTTTTCCACTTCCCAACGGGCTTGTCCCTCAAGGCTTTCCCACCAGTAAAGCTTCCCTGAAATCAAGGCCACAAGAGGCCTGCCCCCCTTCCAATAGATCCGATTGCCGTAACGACTCGGAACTCGGGGCCCAGGGAACATAAGACCCGTCAGATTCAAAGGATCTACCGCCGAAAGTGTCACGCCACCTCCAGAAAGCCTCTCCTTTGCCAAGTTCCGCAAAAAAGAGACGGCTTCCGGTAACGCAAACTGCTCCCCCGAAGCACCCCTCACAAACCTGCCTCCAGAGACTTTCCCCGCTGCCTCCCAGCGCCGTAACACCCGGAGCACACAACTCCAGGGCAGCTCAAAGACATTTTCTCGTTTCCAAAGCTTATAAAACACGACACCCCACCTGCGCAAAAAAAGAGCTATCGCCCGTTCCAGCTCAGTCTCCTTTTCCCCTGTTCTCTCCGGTCCATTCTCTCTGTCTTCGCAAAGCACCCACCGCCCGGGGAAAGGCCAAGGGCCGCGGGGCCGCCGGATCATTCGGCGATGTTTCCTTGCCAAAAGCCCCCGCAAACTACCGAAACCATCGCTTCTGGCCATCCCTCGGGCAACTAGCTCGCTAAGCCCGTCTTCTACCTGGCTGGGCAAAAGCCGGCTTTTTCGTACGATTGTGTCAAAAAAGCTGGGACCTTCCCGGCGAAGAACCGCGTACACCTCCCTTGCGTAAGGCCCTAGTTTTTCCGGTGACCAACAAACCGCTTTTTGGAAAGGAAAAAACTCACCCCCGGAGAGCGAAGTAAAGACGACCGGAGTTGTTCCCACCAACCTTTCTTCTCCAAGGGCTAGCCACGCAAACTTGCCCGATAACGTGAGCTCGTCCAACCAGCCAGGGTCATAGTTCCTCATGCGGACCGGGAGAACCTCTTCTTCCCAGGCCCGAAAAGGAATAGCAAATCCTTCCAACCCTTCTAAAACGCTCTGCAACCCCAGAACACCATCCGCACGATCCTCTTCCCGAACCCGTTGCCATCGCAGAAGAAACTCAAAAAATGTGCTCGATTCGACGCTAGCCGCATCTTGGCGACACCCCTCCATCATTGAACGGTGAATACGAGCCAAAAGAGCTCGCTCGCACCATTCAAGCTCTGCTGACCCTTCAGGACGAAACTTTCCCCGAAACACCACCCCCTGGGCTTCCAGTCCTTCCAAAGCTCTTTGGACTCGGGTAACTTCGATTCCAAGTTCAGAAGCAACTTCGGCGGACGTGCGCGGGCCTAAGAGAGCCAATCGGTCCGCTACGATCTCTTGCAGAGCTTCTTGAGGGTCTTCTTGTGGATCCCAAAACCGAGCCAGGCTAGTACCGGCTTTTTCGCCCAGAGTCGCTGCCCACTGACGAGCTCGAGAGGAAGAAACCCAGAGGGTTTTCCCATTCCAAGTGGCAACCGTAAGCGCTTTTCCTTCTCGGGCTAGTGAGTCAAAAAACGGCTGGTACGATGGGTCGGCTTCCCAACAGGCAAAACTTTCCAGCGCCATCAAAAGATCCTCACTGGAAGTGACGGAAGGCCTAGCCTCCTGACAGACCCTCTGGATCACTGCCGGGTCTAACGTTCCCAGTTCGGTAGCGTCCTTTAGAGCCCACCATCTTCGAACGGAAACCTCATGAGCGCGACGCTCCTCCAACGGCGCATTGTCTAAAAACGCATACGGACGAGCCGTCAGTAACTCACAGGCCATGGGGGAAGGTTCCCTCAGATCCCGAGTCACCACCCGGATCTTGCCAGACTCAATGTCTTTGAGCAAGCTAGCCAATCCAGGGTAATCGAGCGTCTCTTCGAGCACATCTCGAAGCGTTTGATCCACCAAAGGATGATCCGGAATCTGTCGGTCTCCCACGATGTTTTCGAAGCAAGCAAGCTGATCAGGAAAAACCCGTCCGAGAAGGTCTTCGGCCAGCATTCGAACCAGCTGTGCCGACAGTTTCTTTCCATTTCTTCTCCGGGGAACGGCCAAAGCGATTGTGCTATTCCACAGCCACCGAATCCGAAATACCGGGGCATCTAAAATTGCCTGGACCAAAAGGGAGCGAGCCGTATCGCTTTTTACGTAGCCAACTACTTCCTCCAAGGGAAAGCTGTGCACAGGCGTCAGAGACAAAAGAAGACCGTCCTCCCCAGCAGCAGCCTGAAGCTCAAAGTTAAATTGACGGCAAAAGCGTTTTCTTAACACCAATCCCCAGGCTCGGTTTATCCGCATCCCCCGTACGCAGTGGAACACAAGCTGTGTATCCCCTGCCTGGTCAAAGAAGCGTTCAACGATAACTTTTCGATGAGTAGGCAGTTCTCCCAAAGCCGCGTAGCTTGCCGCCAAGTGCTCGGAAAGAGCTCGGCTTACTTCCTCGGAAAGGCCAAAGGTGTTGCAAAGCTCTTCGGTGATCGTAGCAACTCCGTGGGATAGCGGTCCTCTATCGAATTGCTCGTTGGCCCACTCCAAGAATTCTCCCACACTGGCCGAAAGTTCTGGCGATCGGGCTTGAGCCTCCCCAAGCCAAAACGGAATCGATGGAGCTGCAAAGCCGGCGTCTTCTACGCGAATCTTTCCCTTTTCGACTCGCCGGACTCGCCACGATCGCCCAGCCAAAAGAAACACATCTCCCACCATGCTCTCCATGGCGAAGTCCTCGTTGACCGTGCCGACGGTATCCCCTTCCGGCTCAGTAACCACTTCGTACTCAAACCGGTCTGGAATCACCCCTGCATTGGCCAAAGCAACCCATCGTGTCCGTTTGCGTGGCCGAAGAACCCCATCCGTGCGTTCCCAATGGATCAAAGCTCCGCGCCGGCCCGGCTCCCACGCAAACCCTTCCGAAAGAAGGGTGAGCATCTTTTCCCAAAGCTCTCGGGTTAGCCCGCGGTAGGGATAAGCTCTGCGGACAAGCTCCCAAAGCTCCTGCTCGGAAACACTCCCAGCTCCGACTTCCGCCGTCACCTGCTGAGCAAGCACGTCAAGAGGGGCTTCAATCGTCGGTAACTTCTCCCGAACACCCAGCCGCACCGCACGGATCAAAGCCACCATTTCCAATAACTCGTTTCGCGAAAGAGGGAACAATCGACCTTTGGGTGTTTTCCCCAGTCGATGACCACTGCGCCCCACTCGCTGGATCAGGGCTGTGATGGAACGGGGAGAACCCACTTGGCACACAAGCTCCACCTGTCCGATATCGATCCCAAGCTCCAGCGAAGAGGTTGCTACGACCACACGAAGTTTTCCTTCCCGAAGCAGGCCTTCCACTTGCCGCCGTCTTTCCCAAGAAAGACTCCCGTGGTGACCTCCTACCACGGAATCCCCCAACCGCTGACCCAATTGAAAAGCAACCCGCTCGGCCAACCGGCGACTGGCGACAAAGACAAGGGTTGTTGCGTGCTCCTTGGTCAATTCTGCGATCCGGTCATACAGAGCTTCCCAAAACTCGGTCGAAGCCACCGATCCTAACGGGACCTCGGGAAGCTCGATGGCAAGATCGAGCCTCCGATCCTCCTCCTGCATCACAACAGTGACTTCCTTTTCCCCCTCTTGCTGGCCGGTGAGCCAACGGGCTGCCTCCTCCCAAGGATGGACCGTGGCCGAAAGCCCGATACGCTGCAAAAGACCTCCTCGCAGCCGAGCCAGTCGTTCCAAGGAGAGAAAAAGATGGGCTCCCCGTTTGGTCCCCACCAAAGCATGAAGCTCATCCACGATCACCGTTTCTACCCGACTCAATAGGGATCGACCTCTTGAGCCCCCCAACAGCAGATACAATGATTCGGGGGTCGTTACCAAGATCTGGGGAGGTTTTCTCACCAGCCGAGCCCTTTCAGCGGCTGTGGCATCTCCCGTGCGCACGGAAACCGAAACGGGGGGAAAGGAAAGCCCTTGCCTTCGAAAAGCATCCTCGCACTCCCGGAGCGGTTTTTGCAAGTTCCGCCAAAGGTCATAGCTTAACGCCCGAAGGGGAGAGATATAGAGAACCGAAGGCCCCTCGGCCCACCTTCCCGCCTGCCACCTCTGGACCAGCCGGTTCAGTAAACCAAGCCATCCGGCCAGTGTTTTACCCGATCCGGTGGGAGCAACCACGAGAACCGGCCCTTGCTTTTCGATAGCTTCCCAGGCGCGTCTCTGCACAAGGGTAGGCTCCCCGATTTCCCGTTGGAACCATTCCCGAATCAGAAAATGAAAGTTTTCCCAACCCGTCCTGCGCTGTGTCACACGCGGGTCCTCTCTATGTGGACAACTCGAGTGAGTTCTTAGCGGAACGACGCACGGAAGCGTAAAAACGGCGCGCATCCTCGAGCTTTTTTCGAGCAAGCCCCCGGTCCAAGATCTCTTCCACTTGCTCGGCTCCTTCCTCAAAACTCTGGCACTGCCGGGCAGCGAGAAGCACCAAGGCAGAGTTGACAACAACCAACCCCCGCGCAAACCCCTTTTGCCGAGCGCAAAAAATCTCTTCGATCATTCGAGCACTTTGCTCGGGATGAGAAACCAGCACCTCCTTTGCCGATCCATGGTAAGCTCGTCGTTGGGCCCAGCTTTTGATGGCCAAAGCAACCTTCTCCCATGGAAGACCCGCAAGGACACCCTCACCGTTGGTCCCCATTTCTCCCAGTCCCACTCCTTCCTGGTCAATTCCATAGACAGCGACGGCCTGCTGGCACCCCAGTTCCCGAAGAGCTCCCACCATCTTAGTCACATGTTCGGGCGCAAATACCCCGACCAGCTGAACGGCCGGGCGGGCGGGATTCAAAAGAGGACCTAGCATATGAAAGACACTTCTTTGTCCTACTAATCCCATGCGGCGCCGTAGCCCAGAAAGCCGAGCCAGCACAGGATGATACTTTGGAGCATATACAAACCCCATTCCGATCTCCTGCAAGGAACGGACAAGCTCGTCCGGTTCAAGCTCCACGGGAAGTCCAAGAGCCTCTAAAACATCAGCACTTCCACACCGTTTGGTCACTGCTCGGTTGCCATGCTTGACAACCACAAGCCCGGCTGCCGCACATACAAACATCGCAGCCGTCGAGACATTGAAAAGGCAGAGGCCTCCTCCTCCCGTACCACAAGTATCCACAATGGGGCGCCCTTCCCAAAATCCGCGAATAGGAAGAGGAAGGGAGTCTCGCAAAAGTTCCCGGGCCAGCGCAGCCATTTCTTTTGGGGTCTCCCCCCGGCAAGCCCAACGAGATAGAAAGGACATCTTCGCCTCCTCGGGGACCTCAGGATCGTACAGCCAACGCGCAAGTGATTCCATCTGCTCCGGGACCAGTTCTTTCCCTAGCTCACACGCTTCCCATCCTTTCCCGTCCGGATGGGCTCTAAACTCCGTCCTCTGAGAATTGTTCACCGGGCCTAACACTCCTTCCTGCCAAAGTAGCGTTTCTCAGGACATTTCACCCATTCCCTTACATGACGAAAAATCCCCGTACTATCCCGTGGGCCCGGAGAAGCTTCCGGATGGTACTGCAACGAGAAGGCCGGGACTTCCGTAAACTCCAAAGCCTCACACGTCCCGTCGTAAAGGCTCCGCTGCGTGACCTCCACCAAACCCGGAGGAAGCGATTGGGGGTCCACAGCAAATCCATGATTTTGGGAGGTGATCCAAACGGTGCCGGTCGCCAGAGTTTGGACGGGATGGTTAGCTCCCCGGTGGCCGAATTTGAGCTTAAAGGTGCGTCCGCCCACAGCATGAGCAAGGATTTGATGCCCTAAACAGATCCCCAAAATGGGGACTTTACCCAAAAGCCCTGAGGCAATTTCATGCAAGTAGGAAAGCCTTGCAGGATCCCCAGGACCGTTGGAAAAAACGGCTACATGGGGCCCTAAGGAAAGGGCCTGCGAGGGCGGTGTGTCGGCGGGTACCACCCAGACTTCGAATCCTTCCTGACGAAGTCGCCGAAGGATATTGCGTTTGACTCCGCAATCATACACGACGGCACGAAACTCTGATGGAGGAACCGGCTCAAAGTATCGCTCCTCCTCTGGGTTCCCTTCCGGCCCGAGTTCCTTGGCTCGCCTCAAGGTCCAGGCTTGGCTCTGGATTCCCTCTGGATCCCACTGATACGCTTGCCGGCAAGTCACTTCTCGAACGAAATCGTGTTGCCCATAATCCCACGCCCTGGCCCGATCCACCGCCTCATGCCATGGGAGTTCTTCCTCCCTTGCCAGAACCCCCCGTAGCGAACCACAAACTCGCAACCGCTTGGTGATCGCTCGCGTGTCCACCCCTTCCAAAGCAAAAATTCCGTGTTCTTTGAGGTAAGAAGCAAGACTCTGCCGACTCCTCCAGTTACTGGGCGATCGGCAAAGTTCATGAACCACAAATCCTGCAACATGGGGGCGGTCTGACTCCGCATCCCAGGGGTTAATTCCATAGTTGCCGATGTGCGGGTAGGTCATCACAACGATTTGTCCCCGGTAGGAGGGGTCCGTCAGGATTTCCTGATAACCCGTCATCGCGGTATTGAAACAGACCTCCCCTACTACGCTGCCGGAGACACCAAGAAAACGGCCCCGATACACCGACCCATCTTCAAGCGCTAGAAATCCTCTGGCTTCGGCCATACGATTTTTCCCTCCACCATAGTGAGAATGACCTTTCCTAGGAGCTCCATCCCACAGAAGGGGCTTTTTCCCTGAAGCCCGCTGAAAGAAAGATCGTCCACCTGCCAGCGAATGTCAGGATCCACGATCACAAGATCGGCTACCCGGCCGGGTTCCAAAAGAGGATCGGGAAGTCCGAGCACCCGAGCGGGGCCGACGGTCAACCGGTTGGCTACACCCTCCCAACTCAGTAGCCCGGTCTCCACAAAAACTCGGCCGTAAACACCCAGCGCGGTGGATAAGCCAATCATACCAAACGGAGCCAAGTCGAGTTCGACTTCCTTTTCATGAGGAGCATGGGGTGCATGATCGGTCGCAAGGACTGAAATCGTTCCTTCGGCAACCGCTTCGGCAAGGGCCTGGCAATCCCAACGGGTTCGCAAGGGAGGGTTAACCTTGTAGAGAGGATCGAACTCCTTGAGGCATTCTTCGGTCAGTGCCAAATGATGGGGTGTCACTTCTGCCGTAACGGGAACACCGCGCAACCTCGCTTCCCGGATCAATCGAACCGAGTTCCGGCTGGACAGGTGTTGGCAGTGGACCCTGGCCTGGCAGTGTTCCGCAAGCAAAATATCCCGTGCCACCATTAGCTCTTCTGCGACCGATGGCCATCCTTTGAGCCCTAGAACTGAGCTCCAATACCCCTCGTTCATCACAGCACCTTCGGTCAGCGTTTTTTCCTGGCAATGATCCAGTACCGGAACCCCAAGCATAGCCGCGTATTCGAGAGCTCTTCGCATGAGCTCTGCGTTTTGAACGCAATCCCCATCGTCGGTAAAGGCAACAACTCCAGCTTCCCGTAATGCCGCCATCGGTGCTAGTTCCTTCCCCTGGCGTCCCCGCGTGAGGCACCCGGTCGGAAGGATCCGAACCGCGGAACGTTTCTGGCTCTGTTCGAGAAGCCATCTCACAGCCTGGGGAGTGTCCAGTGGAGGAGAGGTATTCGGCATAGCGACAATGGTTGTAAAGCCACCCGAGGCTGCCGAGAGCGAACAACTTTCCAAAGTCTCCTTGTAGGCTTGTCCCGGTTCTCGGACGTGCACGTGGAGATCAATCAATCCGGGACAGACAAGCTTGCCCTCCGCTTCCACAATGCGCCAAGGGATATCGGGTTCCAGAGTGGCTGGGTCTACGATGCGACCCTGCGCGATATAAAGATCCTTTCGCTCCCTTCGTTGCCGAACCGGATCGATCACCTCTCCCCCACGGATGCAGAGATAGGATCGGCCCTTCATCTGGCTGGCAAACGCTCCGCTAGGACTTCCAGTATGGCAGTCCGTACTGTAATCCCGTTGGCTGCCTGTTCCAAAATGACCGAATGGGATGAGTGGAAAAGCTCGTCAGAAAGCTCGACGTTACGATGAACCGGACCTGGGTGCATGATGAGAAGCTCGGGATGGGCTTTCTTGAGATGGCACGGCCGCAACTGGTAGAGTCGCACATACTCAGCAAGGGAAGGGAAGTGCATCTGGTTATGTCGCTCATGTTGGATGCGCAAAAGAAGAATGACCTGTGCCCCCTCTACTCCTTCCTCTAACGAGTGGGTCAATCGTATCGGAAGATCCCCAAAGGACCGGGGCAGAAGCGTCCGGGGTCCTACAAGCGTTACCTTTGCGTCGTACTTGAGTAATCCCCAGAGATTGGACCGGGCCACCCGGCTATAAAGGATATCCCCGACAATGGTAACTCGGACCCCTTCGATTTGGCCAAGTCGGTCTCGGATCGTAAAAAGATCGGCCAGCGCCTGCGTGGGATGTTCGTGCGCTCCGTCCCCTGCATTGACAACAGCCAGCTGCAAACGGCGGGCCAAAACGGTGGGTGTTCCCGCAGCCCAATGCCGAAGAACCACGATATCCGCATCGAAAGCTTGGAGATTTCGTACGGTGTCCAAAAGAGTCTCCCCTTTTTGAAGGGAAGACGTCCCCCCTTCCAAGGCCAACACGTTGGCTCCCAATCGTCTGGCTGCAATCTCAAAGGAAATCCGGGTTCGCGTGCTGGGTTCTACGAAAAAAAGCACGACCGTCTTTCCGGCAAGTGGAAGCTCGTGGGGGTCTTTCGGCCGTTTCCGGACCTGGAAGGCCCGATCGAGGATGAGATCCAACTCCCAGCGTTCCAAATCCCGCAACCCCACCAGATCCTTCCGTTGCCACCGGAATGGGACCGAGCTTTTCATCTTCGAGCCCAATCGGGATTTTTTACTCCACATCCTGGCCGGATAACTGGGCAACTGATTGCAAAAATGACCAGTAGGCTCTGGCACCCGACTGGAGCTGCCGCTCCAAAATGAATTCCTCTGCCGTATGAGCTTGCGCGATGGAACCCGGCCCAAAGGCTACGGAGGGAATTTTTTTTTCCCCAAAGATCGCTGCATCACAGAACCACGGAGCCGTAGTCAAACCTCGGCCAGCTTTGGCTAGCATTCTAATCCATAAGTCGTCGGCTCGCGTCGCCAAACCCGGGGCTTTTCGGATTAACTCGGCTTTCGCACGAAAGGAGCTTTGGTTAATGTAGCGTCGAACGAGTTGCCAAATTTCTTGCGCTTTCCAGGAGGCAGGAAACCGGAGATCACAACTGACCTCGCAGCAGTCGGGAACAATGTTAATAGCCCTTCCCCCCTGGATGATCCCAAAGTTAAGGGTGGCAGCTCCTAAAGGAGAGGCCCGCTGCGAAAGGGCTTGAAGGAGGTCCTTCTTAAACTGGGGTAAAAGAAAGGCCATATGTTCGATGGCATTGACCCCGCGTTCCGGCGTTGACCCATGGCAAGCTTTCCCGATGGCTCGGAGCTTAAACCAAAGAGCCCCTTTGTGGGCATAGACAACTTGAAGATCGGTTGGTTCACACACAACCACCAGCCGTGCTTGAAATCCCCCTTGCACGAGCGCGATCGCCCCTTCGTTACCGGCTTCTTCCCCCATCAGTCCCACAAAACTCACTCGGAGACGATCCCGGATCTTTCCCTTTTGATTTGACCACATCTGAAGAGCCCAAAGCACTGCCGCCATCGGACCTTTGGTGTCCGCAGCTCCCCTCCCGTAAATCCGCCCGTTCTTTCGAACGGGACGGAAGGGATCTATGGTCATTCCCTTTACTCCAACGGTGTCCGTATGCGGCGCAAAAACCAGATGCGGAGCATCCGAGGCTGCCTCCCAGACAGCAATCACGTTAGGTCTTCCCGGGAGAACCTCTTGCAAACTGACTTTAGCCCCCAATCGCTTCAGAAATTCAGCTAAGTAGGACGCAAGTTTCCCTTCTCCTGCCGCTTGCTCCCCAGGGTCACAGTCCGGGTTCACGCTGGGAATGGCAATTAGGCGTTGCAAGATTTCTGAGGGGGAAAGAACCCTTCCGGTTGCCCTGAAACGTCTCTCCTTCTTGCTATTGGTTCCAGAACGCGTACTAATGGGGGGCATGGAACGGATCTTCCAAGGGCCTGCTTATGTTGTAAAGGATAACATTGACACAGACCAAATCATCCCTGCTGCCCATCTCATGCTCGTTCCCACCATTCCGGAAGAGTATGAGAAACTGGGAAGCTTTGCGCTTAGTGGTTTACCCGAAAGAGAGTATCCGGTCCGCTTCGTCGAACCAGGGAAAACCAAGACGCAGTTTCCTATCCTCATTGCTGGGAAAAACTTTGGATGCGGTTCCTCCCGAGAACATGCTCCTATCGCTTTGGGAGCAGCCGGTTGCAAGGTGGTCGTAGCCGCGGGTTACGCGCGGATTTTTTTTCGAAACTGCATTGCGACAGGGGCTCTTTACCCTTGTGAGTCGTGCCAACGTCTTTGTGATATCCTTCGTACCGGGCAATGGGTCGAGGTCAATCTCGATACAGGCATCCTTCGCTGTGGGGACCATACCTATCCCTTACGGCCTTTAGGGGATTTAGCGCCCGTGATTGAAGCCGGTGGGATTTTTGCCTATGCCCGAAAAAACGGCCTGATTCCCGAAAGACAACAGACGTAAAACGGGTTTACTGTCCCTTTTTCACCATGCGTTCGTACCGGATTGCCCTTTTACCAGGAGATGGCATCGGACCTGAAGTCATGGAAGCGGCGGTCCACGTGCTTCAAGCCGCAGCCAGAGAGTACCAGTTTGAACTTAGCTGGCTCCCGGCTCTGGTCGGAGGAGCGGCGATTGATGCCTGCGGGAAAGCGCTCCCGGAGACGACCTTGGAAATCTGCCAGCAGAGCCATGCGATTTTCCTAGGTGCTGTTGGTGGGCCCAAATGGGAAAGTTTGCCGCCGGAAGCACAACCCGAGCGCGCAAGCCTTCTTCCCTTACGCAAATTCTTTGGGCTTTATGCAAACCTCCGGCCTGTAACGTTTTATCCGGAGCTTGGCCCAGTATCCCCTCTTAAAGAGGAACGTTTAGGAAAAGGAACAGATATCCTCGTCGTTCGGGAACTTACGGGTGGGCTTTACTTTGGAGAGCCTAAGGGAATTTACCCAACGGGCCATGGAACCGAGCGAGCCGTCGACACCCTTGTGTATGAAACCGAGGAAATTGAGCGCATTAGCCGGTTGGCCATGAAAATTGCGCAGGCTCGCAAGAGAAAGCTTACCGTCGTCGATAAGGCCAACGTTCTTCAATCTAGCCTTCTTTGGAGGAAGGTGCTCAACAGGGTAGCTCAGGAGTTTCCGGAAGTTTCCCTTGAATTTTTGTATGTGGATAATGCGGCCCTTCAACTGGTACGGGATCCTCGAAGGTTTGATGTGCTTTTGTGCGAAAACCTCTTTGGCGATATCCTAAGTGATGAACTGGCCGGACTTGCTGGTTCGCTGGGACTTTTGCCTAGTGCTTCGCTCGGATCTACTCGCTTCGGGCTTTACGAGCCGGCCGGAGGAAGCGCTCCCGACATAGCTGGCAAGGGAATTGCCAATCCTCTTGGGCAAATTCTCTCTGGGGCGCTTCTTTTCCGGTATAGCCTTGGCGAGGAAGAAGCTGCTCGAGCCATCGAAAAGGCCGTGCAAAAAACACTGGCCGACGGTTACCGAACTGCGGATATTGCGACCCCAGGAGCCCACGTGGTGGGCACCCAAGAGATGGCTGTCGCCGTCGCTGAGCGAATCGAACCACCGAACTAAAAGGAAACGCAACCTTGCCTCCCACGACCTCTCGGGAACCCAAGAGCCCCCAAAGTCCCTGCTACGCAAGTATGCTGCTTTAGGATATGGTAAGGAAAATATGGAAAAAGCACTTCTCGATGAACGTGGCGAAACGTCCCCGCCCATTTCGGTTACCGACCCCATCAATGCCCAGATTCTTCGAGTATCGGAAGACCAGTTGTCTGGGTTTTACCGCGATCCCTTCGTAGAAATCGCCGCGCGTTGTTGTCTGGACCCGGAGCTTGTGCGTCGCCGTATTGCTGCCATGTTGCGCGCCGGAACGATCCGCCGGGTTCGCCAAACCCTCTATTCCAACCTGCTCGCCCCCGGAGCGCTCGTCGCCTGGAATGTTCCCCAGGAGCGATTGGATGCGGCCTTCGATTTCCTTTTTCAGAAAGATCCTTTCAGCGGACATGTAGTAATTCGTTCGACGGATCGTGACACGCCAGGCTCCCGTTTTCGCCTGTGGACCACGCTGAAAGTTCCCCAAGGGTTTTCGCTTTCCAAACATTGCCAATGGCTGCAACAAAAGATCGGAGCAGTCTCGTTTCGTCTCATGCCGGCCCGCGCCATCTTTGTCCTCGGAGTAGGTCATGTACGGCGCCAGGAACTGGAAATTGGGGAAATGGCACCTGAGCCTGCGCAGCTGCAACCCATCCGGCAGGTATGGCTTAACGAGGAAGAATGGAAGGTCCTGGCTGAACTCAAGCGGGAATTTTCTCCTGAAGAAATCCGCCCGGATCCCTGGGCCCAGCGGGCGACACAAGCGGGTATGAGTCTATCGCGGTTTTTTGAGATAGCGGAAGGTTTATCGCAAAAAGGAGTGCTGGGGCGCTTTTCTACTTTTCTTGAGCATGTGAAGCCTCTCAAAGATGGGTACCGGGTAACCCTTTTTAATGCTCTTTTTCACTGGGCTTTACCACCGGGCTGGGAGGAAAAGGCTGGCTGCGAAATCGGCCGATTTCGCATTCTTACGCACGCATATTGGCGAGAGGCAGGAAAGGAGTTTGAGAACGTAAATCTCATGGCCGTGGCACATGGGAAGGATAAGCGAAAATTACTGGCTCATAAGGAGGCGATCGATCGCCATCTTCACAACCTGGGCATCCCCGTTGAGTACACCAATATCTTTTGGGGTGGCCGAAGTGAAATCAAACCCTCAGAAATCTTACCCAGCGCCTACAAGAATTGGTGCACCTCTATGGGCATTGATTGGCGCACGATGAAAGAAGAAGTCTAAAAACCAGTCTCATCCAGCAACCTGCCGTGTTTCACGCCACAAATCTCGACGATTCTGGGGGGCGGCGGTTGTCGCAAGATAGATTCATAAGGGCTCAGAAAAGGTTAAGAAGCCAATCGAGTGAACTTGCATCTGCCAAAAGCCTAGCGTTCTCAGTTGGGCTGAATGCTATCTTCGGCTCGTATTGTTCCGCAAACCCTCGACAACCATTCCCCTACCAGGGAAGATCGTCCGGGACGTCGGCGGAACAGTGCTGCCGACCATTCGCATGCTGGGATTCCACGGGCAAAGACTAGGTAGCGCTCCGTTTCGCGTTTTCGGGGACGGAGGCGTCGGAGAAAGCCCATGAGCCCCAGACGAGACATGCGCTGCTTTTCCCCAGCTTTGACTCTCTCCCAAACTCTCACCACAGACACGACCACACACCCGTGGTCCGATTGCTTGCGGGTAGCCCGAAAGTGACATCACCTCTGTGTCAGGTGGGCGCTACCGTCTCCCGCACCACACCGACGGCCGTTCGGAAAGACTCAAATCCTCTCCGAGCCAGGGCACGACGCCGCGCGATTGTGACAACTTGTGCCATGACGAGCCACGTGGTTGACCGCACCGATCACAGACCTCTAGGTCGGGTCGACTTCGATGAACCTGGCCTGCGGCAGCAAAAAGCCCACTTTGAGCAATCGCGATCGCCTGGGCGTAGGCCAAGGAAGAGGGCAAGCAAACCCCAACAAGATCTACCGACTCTAGCTCGAACTTTTGCTTACAAAGATCCTATCGTTCGATCACAGGCGGCTTTCTTCGATTCGGCACAGGCCCCACGCCATCCCTTTGCATGCAATAGGAAAAATCCCTTTGGCCTCTTTCTTTTTCTTGCCATGGAGATGGAATCGGATCCTCCCGATTCTTACGACTTTGCCCAAGCGGTCGGTTTGAACCCGGCGCTTGCCCACCCGCGCGCCTTGAGGGCCACGTCCAAAGGCCGCTCCAGCTCCGTATGCACGATTACCGTTCCGGCCGCCAACTATTCTGGGGGAGCAGGCAAACGCCCCTCCCGCCACATCCTCCAAGCCGTCTTGTAGCCCTGCTACTTAGCGCACGCACGCAACTTCATGGGGATGTGCTGCCATGAATAGCCTTATGTCGCTCTATAGCTATTGGCAACCCCTGCACCGGTTGCTCATCTCGCGTCGCAAGGACAAAATGGTTGGCTATGACTCATCCGATGACTCTAACACAAAATTAATCAGCCGGTCTGGAACGTAGACCACACGTCTGACGGCCCTTTGGGCAAGCTGGCGCTCTACGGCAGGGATATGCCGGGCTCGGTCTTCCGCTTCCTTTTGGGAAATTCCGACCGGAACTCGCAGTACACCTCGCAGTTTTCCGTTAACCTGCACCACGAGCTCTTTTTCCTCCTCCTGGAGATACTTTGGATCGGCCTCCGGCCACGGATGGTAAGCAAGGCTTTCTTTATGGCCGAGCTTCTCCCAGAGTTCCTCGGCAATATGCGGAGCAAAGGGTGAAAGCAAAAGAATCAGCGTCTCCACCGCGGAGCGAGGTCGAATAGGCTCCTTGGTTAACTCGTTCACCAGCACCATCAGCTGGGCAATGGCCGTATGAAACTGGAGCTTTTCGATGTCATCCGTCACTTTGCGAATCGTCTGGTTTAGCAATCGAAGAAGAGACGGCGAAGGTTCTCTATCTTGGAGCCGGGAAGAAAGTACCCACTCTTCCTCTCTGGTCTCTTCCAGGACGAGCCGCCACACACGCGCTAAAAACCGGTGGGGGCCTTCCAGCCCGCGTGTGGACCAGGGCTTGGTTTGTTCCAACGGACCAAGAAAAAGTTCAAACAATCGAACGGTATCCGCTCCGTATTGAAAGACCAGATCGTCCGGATTGACGATGTTCCCCACTGATTTGGACATTTTCTGCCCGTCTTCTCCCAAGATAATCCCCTGATTGACGAGCTTATGGAACGGTTCGGGCGTGGAAACTAACCCCAGGTCATACAAGACCTTGTGCCAAAACCGCGCATACAATAGATGCAAGACCGCATGTTCTGCACCCCCAATGTATAAGTCGACCCCATTGCCATTCATCCAGTACCGCTCGGCTTCCTCCGAGACAAAACGACGATCATTCCAAGGATCGCAGAAACGGAGGTAATACCAGCAGGAACCCGCCCACTGTGGCATAGTATTCACTTCTCGGCAGGATCCGTCCGGAAGTTGCACCCAATCCTTTACTTTGCTTAGAGGTGCCAGTCCCTCGGGACTCGGACCAAAATCCTCTAGCTCCGGAAGTTCTACCGGCAACTGGTTTTCGTCCACTGGATAGGGCTTGCCATTTTTCCAAACAATCGGGAAGGGTTCTCCCCAATATCTTTGTCGGGAAAAAAGCCAGTCTCGGAGCTTGTATCGAACGGCTCGGCGCCCCTTTCCATGCTCCCCCAGCCACCGGATCATGACCTCTTTGGCTTCCTCAGTAGAAAGACCGTCCAAAAAGGCTGAATTTACGGCAACTCCTTCCTGGGGATAGCACTCGTTGGGAAGTTCCCCGTCCTTGGGTCGTACCACCCAGAGAATCGGGAGCCCATATCGACGAGCAAACTCATAGTCACGGCTATCATGACCCGGCACGGACATGATGGCTCCCGTTCCGTAACTGGCCACTACGTAGTCCGCGACCCAGATAGGAAGCCTTGCTCCCGTGACCGGATGAACAGCATATCGACCCAAAAACACCCCGGTCTTTTCCCGCGCAAGTTCCGCGCGTTCGAGCTCGCTTTTGAGCATCGCTTTCTGGCAATACCTCTCCACTTCCTCTTTCCGGTCTGGAGGGGTTAATCTCCGAACAAGTTCATGTTCCGGAGCAAGAACGACAAACGTAGCTCCCAGAAGCGTATCGGGCCTCGTTGTAAACACCCAGATTTCTTCCCCGCTTTCCTCGACCGAAAAGACAATTTCGGCACCTTCACTTCGCCCGATCCAGTTCCGTTGCATTTCCTTAATCGACTCGGGCCAATCCAAAAGATCCAGATCCTTAAGGAGTCGCTCAGCGTAGGCAGTAATCCGCAGCATCCATTGCTTAAGCCAGCGACGCTCCACAGGGTGACCTCCCCTTTCCGAAATGGGTCCAGATTCGGTATGGATCACTTCCTCGTTGGCCAATACCGTCCCCAAAGCCGGACAGTACCAAACCGGGGCCTCGGCTACGTAAGCTAGTCCTTGCCGGACAAGCTGGAGAAAAATCCACTGCGTCCACCGGTAGTATCGAGGATCACAAGTGCTAATCTCTCGAGACCAATCGTAGGAAAAGCCCATCGATTGGATCTGTCGGCGGAAATTGGCGATGTTTCGTTCTGTGGCTTTTCTTGGATGTTCGCCCGTTTGAATCGCATGTTGTTCCGCCGGAAGGCCAAAGGCATCCCAGCCCATCGGGTGGAGCACGTTATAGCCGCGCATCCGTTTGTAGCGCGCCACCACGTCACTGGCCGTATAACCCTCCAGGTGACCCACATGCAGGCCAGAACCGGAGGGATAGGGGAACATATCCAAAACGTAAAATTTCGGTTTTTCGGAACCTGGTTCTCCTGGATTGGCCGCGCGAAAGGTACCTTGCGAAAGCCAGTAGCGCTGCCACTTGGGCTCATACTCGCGGAAGGGAAATGCCGTTCGTTCGAATTCGATGGGCATAGCTGGCTTTGCGGTTTTTTCTTCCAAGTCAATTGTACATGGTGAGTCTTTGACCCCCAAGGCTTGGGTTTGGGAAGGGATCGCCCTCAAAGGAACCGTTTTTGGCCCACCTTGCAACGGCATTGGCCCCTTCGCTCAAAGCCTTTCTGCCGGAACGATGTTGCGGTTTTCTTTTTTCCTTCGCGCTAGGAAGATGTCTCGTTTGCCGCTACCTGGCAAGCTAGCGCCGGAGCCAAGCTTCCTATCAGTGCCATTAACCCTCTGGTAAGAGCTCGCCTTGCCCGCATCAGATCCCGCACAAAACCAAGAAAAGGCAAAAATTCTGAGGGATTACGACCAAAATGAGCTGCAAGAGTTATTGCACGTTCTAGCTCGCTAGCACCCCTTTTTCCAAACGCCTTGTAAAGGGCTTTGACTGGAAGCACCCGCTCAAAAGGATCACTGACTACCCGCAGGACGCAAAGCTTGCACCCGGCCTGCTGGGCTTCCTCCCAAACCAACTGGCTTTCCATATCGACCACCTCGGCCCCGCTGGAGTGGGCTAAAGCTTCCCGTGCCTGTGGGGTGGCTATAATGTCATCGGCCATGGTTCCTCGGGCTAACTTGATTCCGCAGGCCTTCAAGACGGGATCGGGAGGAAGGAAAGTGGAGAAATTTTCTACGGCGTAAAGTTCACCGACGTTAAGCCCGCGAACCAGTGCCCCTGCATATCCGGCCAGGATTGTGGTACTGGGATGGAAAGACGCAAAAAAATCGCGCGCGCTAGCCTGGCACTGCTTTCCCATCCCAAGGATACCTACCCAAAGCGGAACCGGAAAGGCCGAAGAGGGAACCTGCCACAGGATCAAACGCGAATGACGGTTGGGCAAGGCCTTGACCTTCCGCAGAAACTCTCCTGCCTCATGCTCCAGAGGGAACAAAACCCCGATCATGGGGTGGAGCCTTCCTGCCGTTTGGACCGCCATTCTGCCAGCGTCAAAAGCGATCGTGCCCAGCTCGCGGCAATTTGCTTTTGACCTCTCTTGCGGCGCAAATATTCCGACAAAGCAAGTAATGGCCAGACGTTCCGGTAACTATCGTATTTGAGGTAGAAAACCCCAGGAAACCCCGTGCCTGTGATAAAATCCTCCGTCCAGGAACCGTCGTCGTTCTGGAGCGAACAAAGATAGGCAATCCCGCGCTCAACACTCGGTCGCTCCAGATCTCCACAGGCCATAATCCCCATAAGAGCCCAAGCAGTCTGCGAAGCCGTGCTCGGGCCTCTCCCTTTGAGTTCCGGTTGAGTGTACGAAGCGCAAGTCTCTCCCCATCCCCCATCCTCATTCTGGCAGGACTCTAACCAATCTCTTCCCCGCAGAATCCACGGTTGATTCATGTCCATCCCCAATGCTTCTAGCCCGCGCAAGACCTGCCAGGTTCCGTAAATGTAATTGACTCCCCACCGGCCGTACCACGAACCATCTTCGGTCTGATGACGCCGCAAAAAGCGAATCGCCCGCTGCACCATGGGCAACGTCCGCTTGACACCAAGCCTTCCACAGAGTTCCAAAACCCGCGCCGTGATGTCGCAGCAGGGGGGATCTAAGATCGCGTTGTGGTCGGCGAAAGGCACATTTTCGAGCCACTTTTTGTTAACATCCTTATCGAAGGCGGCCCATCCTCCGTCTGAACACTGGAAACTTTCGACCCATCGAAACGCACGTTCCACTGCCTTGAGGTGGGCTTGCGGATCGCTACTTTCTGACCGGAGCAAGGCCAGAAGGACCATCGCCGTATCGTCCACGTCTGGATAATAGATGTTGTTGTACTCGAACGCCCATCCGCTCCCTTCCGGAAAAGGATTCTTAAACCTCCAATCCCCCCGGAACCGAACCTCGCGGGAAAGAAGCCACTCTGCCGCCCGCCGGAGACTCGGATGGTCCGGGGGAAGTCCTGACTCTGAAAGAGCAATCATGGTAATGGCTGTATCCCAAACAGGAGAAACACAGGGTTGAACCCGGAAATCCGCGTTCTTTTCGTCCCAAACTTCAAGGGCCTCAAGGTCGCGCCAGGCTTTCTTGACAACTGGATGCTCGTCAGGATACCCAAGACACCGCAAGGCAGCCAAAGCGTAAAGCATTGCCGGGAAAATCGCTCCGAGACCATCGGACCCCTCCCCGACTCGTTCCAAGATCCAAGCTTCCGCTTTAGCGAGTGCCTTTGCCCGAAGGGGCTTCCAAGGGATTTGTTCCGTCACTTTGAGAACGCGGTCAACGGCAAGGAAGATGTTTCGCTTCGAAACCACTCGTTTTCCCCAGGCAAAGGAAAAGGGAAGGACCGTCTTATCGTTGGTTCCATAAGGAAACAGTTCCTGAAGCTGTTTATCCTGAGGAAGGAAGCGCGTGGGTTTAAAGTGGTGAAGAACGGAAAGCGGAACGACCATCCCACGAGTCCAGGACGAAAGATCGTAAATACTAAAAGGAAACCAAGGGGGAAAAAGGATAATCTCAACGGGGATCGAGGGCAGGTGTTCCCACGGATAGACTCCCAAAAGAGCTAGACCGAGCTTGGTATAGGTGAGACAGGCCGGCAAGCCTCCCAACCGGAGAATCGTCGAACGAGCCCGTGCCATTTCGGGTTCATCCGAACTGAGTCCCCCCAACTTCAAGGCAAAGTAAGCCTTTACGGTGGCGTTAAGCTCACTCGGCCCCTCGGGATAGATAGACCAGCCCCCGTCGGGAAGCTGCCGATCAAGGATGTGTTTGACGAAGCGAGCCTGCTTCTCAAAGTCGATCTTCCCCCACCAGTGGTGAAACGCCAGGTAGTCGCTCACCACCGTCGAGTCAACCAAAAGCTCAAACACCCAGTGTCCATCTTCCCGCTGAAGGGAAAGAAGAAATTCCCTCGCCTTGCCAACGGCTCTTTCTGCCTCACCTTCTAAGTCCCTCGCCGTCTCAATCAGGCTAAAGGGGAGAACTTTTCTTTCTTCTAATGCCGTGACTTTCTTTTCTACTCGCTCCTCCATGACCACGGCTATGTACCGAGTTTAGGATTGCTCGTCAATGAGATCTCACTGCCCCTCAACACGCTTCCTTTGTGTCCACCGCTCCCATGAAAGATGGCTCCCCTCGAAAGTCCACCAGGTAAGAAAATGCGCTAGGCTCGTCCAATCCGATAAAGAAACGCTCTCCCGAGCAAGCTTTCCCTTGGTACTCTCATTGTGGTAATGCTCTAGCGGCAGAGCAAGCCCTCCCGCCAGGTACCCTTTTTCGGCAAATGCGGTTGCCTCGCACGTTCCGCCTCCCAAAAGGCGCCGCTGGTACCGCAACCAAGGAAGCACTTGCTTTGCCCGCTCGCAGCAAGCAAGAATCCAATCGGTTACCTGGGGTTCGAAAATGGTCCTGCGATCCCCGACCCGAACAACAAAGCCTTCCCCCAACTGTGCCCATCCGCGAGCTTGGCTTGCCTCCAGCGAAACAATGGGAACCTTTTCATCCTTCGGGAACCGGCCGTTGGCGATCCAACGCGCACCACGCAGCCCGATCTCTTCAGCACGGGTTAGGATCACCGTTAGGCCGACATTGGCGCGTTTCTGCGCCACCTCTTTGGCCAGCCAAAGAAGCGTGGCGACTCCGACCAGGTCGTCGCAGGCCGTAGCGGAGAAACGCTGCGATCCCCAGCGGGGCCTTCCCAAATCCCACATCCCCAAGACACCTCCTTTGGGGATCCGATCCAGCTCGACGCACACACCTCGAGACGAGTCTCCCACAATACCCACAATCCTTCCTTGCCCGACCGGCTGGTAGTGCTTATCGTACCAAAGGACCGGACTCCCCAGGAGAAGCTCCCGGGAGACACCTCCCAGGACGTAGGCTAGAGGTTCTTTTCCTCCAGCGGCCTGTAACCCCGGATGATCCATATGGGCAACGAGCACAACCCGGTGTCGCTGCGCAGCTCCTAAGCCCGTACCCCCATAAACAATCCAAAGATTACCAAACCCGTCGTCACGGATCTGAAGGGCCGACACGCCCTCTAAAAGCTCAAAGGTCGCCCGCTTGATCGCTCCTTCCCACAGGGGAGCTGTGGGAAGAGCCAGAAAAACGGAAACTACCTCCCGAAGACCAGGAGGAAAAGGCTCTCCCCCGTCTCTAGTGCTGTCCATGCTGGCCGGCCGCTCGGCAGAAGCCATAGGAGTCCGTGCGGTACCGAAACGCATAGGCAACCATGATTCGCTCGGGAACCCAGGAAAACGTCGCCTCGACGAGTCCGGGTGTTTCTTCCCAAACTATGATTCCGTCGCCTCCAAGCTCGCGGCTTTCCTTTACCGCACGCCGAAGCGCTTTTTCAAAACTTTCCTCGCGGTCACACCCGACTCCCTGGATCTCCCAGAGATGGGCCAAAAGAACGTAGGGGCGCTTGGGTCCCCCTCCGATCCAGACCTCCTTCCCCAACTGCGTCAGTCGCTTCCCCACGGGAAGGTTTCGTTCCAAAAGAAACCCTTCATTCCGCAGGGAATACGCCCAAGCTTTGTTGACCCAAACACTGGGGAGCCAAAAGATCAGGGCAAAAACAATTCCCCGAACACCCACCCTTTTGCACCGCAATATTCCTTGGAGAACTTTTTTCTGAGTTTTCACCCCATTTCTGCCTTCCCTTTTGGCCTCAAGGCCAGACACCGCCACGGGTTGCCTCCCATGAGGAATCACCATTGCTAAAACCATAGAGAACCATTGCCCTACCAGGCAAGATCGTCCAGGACACCGGCCGAAGAGCATGCCGAGGACTTTGCATGCCGGGGTTTCACGGGGAAAGCCCAGGCAGCGCCTAGTCCTTGCGTTTTCGCCGAGAGAAGCGCGGGAGGCCGTCGATTGTCTCCCGACCGAGCATGCGCTCCATGCGCCGCTTTGAATCTTTTGCGAACCCCCGCCATAGAAACGACCCTACACGCTTCGTCCAACGGCTTGCAGGTGGAGCGAAGCTCAGATGACCGCCACTAGGCGTAGGAACGATTGGCTTTGGCACGCATGGGTGTTCGGAGAGCCCCAACCCTCTCCCGGCCGGAACACCAGGCCGCGCTCTAGTGAAAACTCGCGCCATGACGATGCGCCCAGTTGAGCCCACCGATCACAAGTGTCTAGGCCGGGTCGAGCTCGATCCCCTCCACTCCAACAAAAAAGGCCCGACTTCACCATCGCGATCGCCTTGGCACTAGGCGAAGGAAAAAAGCGAGCGGGTCCCAACAGCTTCCACCGACTCAAGCCCAGCCTTCGTTTCTTGCGAAGATTGAATCACTCGATCACAAGCGGCTTGCCTGATTCAGCATAGACCCGGGCGATCTCTTTGCCCTCTTGCCATCAAGATCCAATCGGAACCCGCAAATTCTCACGAGGTTACCGAAATGGTCCAATTTGCCCAAGGCGCGATGATCGTCGTTGGTGTCGATGCCGACCCCTCCGGCAAGGCGGCGTTTCAGCAGGGAGAGAGGTCCGCGCCTCGACGCTTGGTAAACACCCGCGACCCCTTCGACTCCCGCGCCAAGCCCTAGCTTAAGCGCGAGATCCCTCCCGCCTACAAACGACTTTCCCCTCTTGGTTTGGCGCCCTCGCCCTCCCGCTGGCGGAGAGAGCCTGAAGGATCGCCTCCTGGCCGTAGACGCAAAGCGCACGCCCTTACGAACCAGGTATTGGCTCGGGATCCCCCCTCTCCGTCCGGCAACTGCAACCGCAAGCCGATCGGCTACCGTCCGGAGATACCGCGGCTTGATAGAACTGGTTACCGGGGGTGTCGTCCTTCGAGCCTAGCACAAAAATGGGCTCCTCCGATCCTCCTACCAATCCCTCTTCCCGTCTCCATGGCTAACCTATCCCTTTTTCTTTGAAAAAAACTCTTTACGCGAAAAGGCACGCCAAGCCGAACCAGAGACGCACCCGCTCAGGCCTCTTCTTCGCCCTGGAGCGCATGGACGTTCCTGCGCGCGGGATGGCTAGCCGCCGCTTTTTCTCCCGCACAACGTGCGCCTGCGAGTTTTTCTTTCGGAGCTTGGAGATCACCATCTCCGCTCTTCCGGATCCGGCTCCTTAGTTTCCTCCATGAGATAGGGCCGCCTTCGGCCGATGGAAGCGATCTTTTCTTTGACCTAGGACCCGGAGGGTATGGAACTCTCGGGAGGTCAAGCCAAACCGCGGGAAAAAAGAATCGCTTAAGCTTCTTTGAGTGAACCCCAAGCCCGCATATGCCAGGAAAAACTCCGCTCCATCCGTCCGGCGGAGCACCACCGAGCTCTTGAGCAACGGCTTCTGGTCGACCGCCAGCCCCCCAGTGCGACTGGTAAGTGAAACCTCGGCAAGCTTGCTCATGCGATCGCTGCGAGCGCCTTCTTGGCACCCTTCTACTGGGATCTCTTTCGGAAAATCGGGGCACACAATGAATCGATCTCCCCACCCAGATCGCAGACCATATCGTTGGTCCTCTCTTTGGAATCCACCACCAAGATCGATCGACTCTCGCCGGCCAATGCCGCTTACCGGTACTCCAAGCCCAAACGCATGAGCCGGTCGCACTACTCGACCAGGATGACGCCATCCTTTGGATGAGAGACCTGCCTAACGAGCCCTCTGCGATGGCCATTCATGGCAGAGCCGGGCCTCATTGATGGCCTTGACGATTTGCAACGGTTTGCTCGAGAGCCAACTCAAGAAAACCCAAGCCAATGGTCTCTGTAGCCGCTCTTTAATGGGCGCTTGCCCATCCGCGCGTAGAAAGCGACACCGCCACCAAGCTGCTCTGCGTCCGCATGCACGCTGGGCACTAGGCTCTTGACAAGCCCATGGTTTTGCTAACCGATTTTTTTCTTCTTTTCCTATCCTCCAGGCACACGGTTTTCGACACCCGAAGCCTTAGACCCAAAAGACGAGCCCCAAAAGAAAAAGTATTCCCGATCGAACAGCAATGGCATAGTAGAAGTTGGGAGATAGCTTTGGCCAGGAAGGAGGTATTTCTGCACAAGCGGGTCACAAAGCCCGGGTTTCCGTACCCGAAGCACGAGTGCGGTATCTTTGGTGTGTTCGGTCACCCCCGGGCCAGCGAACTTACTTACTACGGACTTTACGCTCTGCAACATCGTGGCCAGGAAAGCGCCGGGATTGCCGCCTCCGAGGGTCCTGGAAAGCCCTTCCGGGTGCACAAGGGAATGGGTCTTGTCTCGCAAGTGTTTGATAGCCTGACGCTACGATCTCTCCAAGGCTCCCGTGCCATTGGTCATGTTCGTTACTCGACCACGGGTTCGAGCCTGCTGAAAAACGCCCAGCCGATCGTGGTCTCTTGCGCGCGGGGACAACTGGCCATCGCGCATAACGGAAACCTGGTCAACGCGGGCCAACTGCGGGACGAGCTAGAAGCCAAAGGCTCCATTTTCCAAACGACAACCGATAGCGAGATCATTCTCCACCTTTTGGCTCAGCCCGCTGAGCCCGGGGAACACCAGGGGCTTTTGCGAGCGCTCCGGCGGATTCGAGGAGCATTTTCTTTGGTGTTGCTCACTGAAAACGCGCTGGTTGCCGCACGGGATCCTTTCGGTTTTCGGCCTCTTTCTCTGGGGACTCTTGAGGATGCCGTGGTCATTTCGAGCGAAACCTGTGCTTTCGACCTTATCCACGCCCGCTGGGTACGAGATCTTGCGCCAGGAGAAGTTTTGATCGTTACCGAGGAAGGGCAAAAGTCCCTTTTTCCTTATTCTGCCAGCTTGCCAGAAGCCTTCTGCGTTTTTGAGTTTGTCTACTTTGCTCGCCCCGACTCCAATCTTTTGGGAAAAAACGTAAGCCAGGTTCGCGTGCAAATGGGCATCGAATTGGCCCGGGAACATCCGGTGGAAGCCGATCTTGTGATCCCGGTGCCTGATTCAGGAATTTATGCTGCTCTGGGATATGCCCAGGAGAGTAAAATCCCCTTTTATCCAGCCTTTGTCCGCAACCATTATATTGGAAGGACCTTTCTTCAACCGACCCAGTTAATTCGAGACTTTAGCGTCCGGATAAAACTCAACCTCATCGATGAGGCTATTCGAGATAAACGGGTCGTAGTAGTAGACGATTCCGTGGTCCGCGGAACGACCGCACGAGGACGCATTATGACGCTCAGAGAAGCGGGAGCGCGTGAAGTACACTTGAGGATTAGCTGTCCTCCCCATCGCTATGCGTGTTATTACGGAATTGATTTCCCGGATCCATCCTGCCTGCTGGCTAACCAAATGGACCTTGCTCAAATCCAAACCTACCTTGGTGTCGATTCTCTTGGATATTTGAGCGTGGAAGGCATGATTCGAGCCTGTGGCCTTCCTGCCAACCGGTTTTGCACGGCCTGTTTCACAGGCTGCTATCCCTTGCCTCCTCATCACCCGATGGACAAATTCGTCTTGGAGCGACGACCCGGGAGTGTAACCCCCCTTCTGGTGGACGACGAGCCAATGGAGCAACCGTGTCTTCTCTAAGGGATCCGAAGCCTCAAGCCTTTTCCTCTCTTTCGTGCCCGGTTCCCGAGGTGTCTTCTCGTTACGAGGAAGCCGGTGTGTCGTTAGGCCTGGCACGGCAACTCAAAAGCCAGCTTTTCGTACGGAGCCGTCGGCAACCGAAAGACCCCCGGTGCTTGGGGGAGCTTGGTGGTTTTGCCGGACTGTTTCGCGCGCGCTTCCCCGGCTACCGAAAACCGGTTCTTGTGGCAAGCACCGATGGGGTGGGAACGAAACTGGCTCTCGCGACGGCCCTCCAAAAGTACCGGGGAGTGGGACAAGACCTTGTCCATCATTGTATTAACGACATTGCTGTGGTCGGCGCTAAACCCCTGTTTTTTCTGGACTACCTCGGGGTAGCTCGCCTGGAACCACGCATGTTCCAAGAGCTTCTCGGAGGGATTCTTACCGCCTGCCGTCGGTGGAATTGCACGCTCCTCGGCGGCGAAACCGCCCAGCTGTCGGACACGTTTCAACCCGGGCACTTCGAACTTGTGGGAACTATTGTCGGGGTTGTCGAAGAATCGCAGCGGATTGACGGAAGCAAGATCCAGCCGGGCAATATCCTGGTGGGCCTACCTTCCCATGGACTTCATACCAATGGGTATACGCTCGTCCGTAAAATCCTAGAAAAAACAGGCTTTCCCCTCACAGAAAAACCACCAGGTTTTCGGCGTCCCCTTGGAGAGATTCTTCTTGCGGTTCACCGTTGCTACCTTCCAGAAATCCAAATCCTCCGTCGCTTTCAGGTACGTGGACTGGCACACATTACCGGCGGAGGGCTACCGGAAAATCTCCTTCGGATTCTTCCGGAAGGAATGGGAATAGAACTGTGGCTCCAGAGCTGGCCAGTGCCTCGAATTTTTTCTTGGCTTCTCCAGCAAGGGAATCTTTCCTGGAATGAAGCCTACACAGTCTTTAACATGGGAATTGGGCTTGTGGCCGTCCTACCGGAGAACCAGTGGGAAAGATGCCGGCAAACCTTGGGCCGAGTTTTCCTCATTGGCCGGGTCATTCGAAGCCGTCGCCGGGTGGTTCATCTGGTTCCCAAAAAATCTCCGGAAGATCATCATAACACCATGGAGGCGGAGGGAGTCGAACCCTCGTCTTCCCGATGACCCCTTTCCTGCTTCTACAAGCTTAGTGACTTCTTGGAACCGATTCGAAGACGGCCGGGCAGGAAGCCACAAGCCCATTGGCCCTCTTCGAGCCGCCCGTGAGTTCTACCAGGGGTAGGAGCGGCCTCTTCCCCTGGTGTCCGGCAACAAACCTGCGCCGCTGGCGACCCGGCCGGAACGGGCCACAACCAGACGGCGTGGCAGCGATCCTTTAGGCTGCCAGAGCCAATTCTTCGTTGGCACTTAGTTGTTCGCAGGCTTTTTAACGAGGCCAGCCTGCAACCTCGGCTTGCCACAGGAAGCGGCTTTCGGGAATCGAATCCCGTTTGCGCCCCCAGTATATGCACCCAATTCATGATACGGCCGTGGCCAATCCCTGTCAAAAAAGCTTCGGATCTATCTAGGGAGAAGCTTTTTGGGCAAAAAAGAGTTGCCTCAGGGCCTTCATCCTGGCTAGCTTCCCTAACTTAATCCCCATGAATAACTTGTGGTCGGATTTTTGCGGCGGCACCAGCGAGGACAACGAAATGACGTTCTGACCGGACCGCAAGGTTTTAGGAAGCCCCCGTATCAATCCAAAAACTTATCAGTTTTGTAAGACGCTATGCTTTTCCCAGAGTTGCCTAGCGATGCGGAGCATAAAGATTCGGCCGCCCGGGATCTGGGAGTCGTATGCCTCCCCAAAGCCAGCCAGACCTCTCGCCCGTGGACGGTTTCTGTCGTAAAAAACCTCCAAAAAACTCTCGTTTTTGCCAAAGAAAGTCTTCTCCATCCACGGAGCGTGGGTGCGCTTGTGCCAAGCTCCCTCTATCTGGCCGAGGCCATGGCTCGTTGTGTCAAGCGCCCTTCCGGGTCATGGGTTTTGGAGCTGGGGGCGGGAACGGGATCCGTTACCCGTGCCCTTCTCCGACAAGGCATTCCTCCGCAACGGCTCATTGTGGTCGAACAATCCCTGCGGCTCGTCCATCTCCTCACGGAACAATTTCCGCGTCTGCTCATCATTCATGGAGACGCCCAAGAGTTGAGGGGGATATTACGGGCTACTTTCGGACAGGTCTGCCCGTTGATTTCCCACGTGGTCTCCTCGCTTCCCTTTCGCTCGCTGTCCCCCCTTACACGATCGAGGCTGGAACGGGAGATTGAACTGGTTTTACCGCCGGGTGGGAAAGTGATCCAGTTTACTTACGACTTGCGTCCCTGGGCCAGAGGGCCTTTCGAGGCTTTCCACAAAGGGAAAGGAGCGACTGTCTGGCGCAACCTTCCGCCCGCGCGGATCGACTGGTACCAAAAACCGTAACCGAGACGTGCTGAAAACAAGAAAAAAGCCCTGGCACACCGTCAAACTTTGTATAGGGTAAAAGCGCGGCAAGCTCACATGAAAGACCCGGCCCTTTTGAAACAAGCTCTGGAAAAAATTCCGACCCCGGAAATCCTAGTCAACGTCGTATCCCGAAGAGTGCGATTGCTTGCGCGAGGAGCGCGCCCGCTGGTGGAAGCGCCCGCAGACTGGGGATTTCTTGAAATTGCGCTCAAAGAGATCGGTGAGGGCAAACTTTCCTACGAGCTCATTGAGGAAGTCCCCCCTCCCCCAAGTTCCGCTTAACCGTCTGGTGTCCGACGCATTCGAGGTCACGGCATCCAACAAACGGAGCTTTCTTGGGAGTAACCTCTGGGCTTTCCGCAAGCCCTCGGAGCTCTCAACGAGCCGATCGGCCCATAGAAACAAGGAAACGGCTTTCCTTTACGGACCTACGGAAAAACCTACCTTTTCCCCACGCTTAGAAGACGGCTTACAACCTCCGGGAGCACGCTTGGAACAACCGAATGCTCCTGGGAGTGAGCCTTGGCCGCTTCAAGATGGGTTTTCCATCGGTAAAAGAAAGAAAACCCAAAGAAACGAGGTTCCCTGCCCAAGTTCCAGAATTCGTTTTTCTTTTCGATTGAGACAGAACGAACGATGGGAGAAGACATTTTAGTCAACCGACGGGCCTATCACGACTACCACGTGGTCGAAACGCTAGAGGCGGGCATCCAGCTTCGCGGTCCCGAAGTCAAGTCCCTTCGACTCGGACGAGGAAATGTGGCCGGTTCCTTCGCCCGGGTGGAAGACGGGGAAGCCTGGCTTTACCATATGGATATCCAGCCCTACCAAAACCAGCCCGATCCCTCCTTTGATCCAAAGGCCAAAAGAAAACTTCTTCTCCACAAAGCGGAGATCCGCCGGTTGGAAGGGAAACTTTCGATCCGAGGCCGGACGCTTATCCCGCTTAAGCTCTACTGGAAAAACCGAAAGATCAAAGTTCTTTTGGGACTCGCAGAGGGTAAATCCAAAGGAGACAAGCGGGAAGCACTCAAGGAACGGGAAGCGCAAAAGGAAATCGCCCGAGCTTTACGAAGGAGGCGAAACTAGACCCCTGTTTCCCCCGCCCAGTAGAGAAAACGACCACAATTTTCGCACTCGACCCATTTTTTTTCTGATCGTACGTCCAAGACCGTTTGACGCGGAATCTTCATGTGGCAGCCCCCGCATGAGTCCTGGGTCACAGGAGCTAGCGCCAGGGGTTTTCGAGCTTGCCAGATCCGCCGGTACTTTCTGAGGAGTTCGGTGTCTAGCTTTTCTTCCGCCTCCTTCACTTGCCGCCGGGTCTTCTCCAATTCCTCTTCCAATCGTCGCTTCCTTGCCTCCAAAGCCGCAACATTCTCTTCGAACTGGAGCTTTTCTGCCCTTACCTGCGATTCTAGCTCTTGCAAGCGTCCCTTTAAGATCTCGGCTTGCTCCATAAGCGAAAGTTCCTGGTCCTCGATCCGGGCAACCTCCTGGGACGCCAACTCAATTTCATGACCCAGCGCTTGGTACTGATCGTTTTTCCGTGTCTGCATTTGTTGCAGTTTGTACTTGGCAATCCGATCGCGTAACGCTTGTGCTTCCAGTTCCAAGCGCTTCCGTTGAACCTCTAGCTCTTGCAGTTCCTTTTTGCGGGCTTCCCACTCGAGCCGGACTTTTTCGTATTTTTGCTCATGGACGGATTTTTCCTTCGGAATACGCAAAAGTTCCTCCTCCAGTTTGAGCACCCTCACATCTTTCTCCTGCAGGCGGAGCAGGCTTTCCAAAAGCTCCCGAATGTTCGATTGCATACCCTATTGCTCGGCCGAAACACCAATCCGAGTCGCTTTCCCAACCTCCCGTACCCGTTTGAGCCCCTAGTTACAATTCCAAAGGCAAACGCGTGGTTCGGTCATGCCTTCCATCGCATACCGGATCCCCTCGCGCCCAAAACCACTCCGTTTCACTCCCCCGTAGGGCATCGTTTCAATCCGAAACGTCGGAATCTGATTGATCAGCACCGCACCCACCTCCAGGGTCTCAAAAGCTTGCATAGCCCGATAAAGATCCCGGGTGAAAACCCCTGCCTGTAACCCATACCGGGACCGGTTTACCCTCTGCAAGGCCTCGTCGAAAGAATCAAAGTGCGACAAGACCAAAAGAGGAGCAAAAACCTCTTCGCACACGATTTCTAGCTCCTCCTCTTGCGTCTCGACAATCGTCGGCTCCAAGCACGGACCTTGGAAGCGTCCCCCGCATACAATCCTGGCTCCCTTTTCCTGGGCCTTGGCCAGCCACCGAGCGATTCGCTCTGCGGCCGAAGCGTCGATGAGCGGCCCCACCACAACTTCGGGACGGTTCGGATCACCTATGTGAATCTCCTTCTGCGTAAAGCTCACCAGCGCGTCGCGGAAAGCCTCATAGATCGAGCGATGAACAAGCACGCGCTGGACACTAATGCACGATTGACCCGCGTAGGCAAAGGCTCCCATAGCAATGGGACCAATTGCTTTCAACCAATCACTGCGTTCATCTACGATGACAGCCGCATTGCCTCCAAGTTCCAGGGTTACCCTTTTCTCAGGGCAAAGGGCCTTAAGCTTCCAACCCACCTCAGCGCTCCCCGTAAAAGAAACCTTCCGGACTCGATCGTCCACAACCAGCTCTGCCACTTCCTCATTCCCACAAACAATCAAGTTGTATTGTCCCGGGACAATACCGGCTTCCAAAAGGAGTTCTGACAAAAGAATGGCCGTAAGAGGCGCCTTGGGAGAAGGTTTGAGGACCATCGGGTTACCGGTGGCCAAACAAGGAGCAACTTTATGCGCTACCGTGTTGAGAGGAAAATTGAAAGGAGTAATGGCGAAAACGACCCCGATCGGGAACCGTTTCACCCACCCGAAGTAACCCTTGCCGGTAGGAAAGCCCTGAAGAGACAAAAGCTCTCCCAGTTCCCGTCGAGCCTCCTCAGCAGCTGCTCGGAACGTGACAATAGCCCTTTCCACTTCCACCGTCGCTAGCCGCCTGGGCTTGCCAACCTCCATCACAATCGTTTCAACGAAGTCATCCTTACGGCTTTCGATTAGGGAGGCGATTCGAACCAATCGCTCGGCTCGGTCACACGGAGCTTCCCGGCTGGTGGTCGCAAACGCCTCATGAGCCAGTCGGATCGCTTCCTTGCATAGGGAGAGGTCGGCGAGGGGAACCTCGGCGATCACTTTGCCCCAGTAAGGGTCCCGCAATGGATAGCTCCCCGTACCATCCACCCAGCGATTACCAATAAGAAGCAAAGGGGAAGCTCGTAACTGCGGCACTATCCTACTATCACGTAAAACCTCCTACCAGGCAAACGCGGGCTCAGGAATTGGCCGGGCTTTTTGGGGCCCCGCAGAGCTTCTTTCCTAAAAGAGAAGGGTTGGCCGTACTCCCTCCCCCTTTTCCAGGCTACGCAAGTAGCACTGAGGCGTTACCTTTCCTTCTCGATCTCCAAGAACCCTGTGGAGGCTTCTTTCGGAAACCCCTGTTCACGAAGATGGTGCCAAACGTAGCTAGGAACATCCTCATGCAAAATCCTTCGCCCGTTACAATCCGTCGTTAGCAAAACATTCACTAGCTCGTTTCCCCCACCGCCTCGTCTTGCTAAAGGAACCCCTCGTCCAAGACGGCCCCAAAGACCCAATGTCCGAGCCCCGTTCCTCTGGTAGTAACAAGTCGCCCGGATAACGTTCTCGGGAACACAAAGGCAACGCCCATGGAATACGATCGGGTCCAAGGCCAAAAATTCTCTTATCGTAACTCTTCGAGACTCCAATATCCTTGCCAACCGGACCGCTGTAACCACTCCGCGGCTGTATCCGACCAGTTCCTCAAGAATCCCGCCTGGAGGAATCCTTCGAGCCAGCCGGAGAAGCCACCATCGCGGTCGAGGTCCTGTCGTGCAGCCAAGGGTTCCTTCGAACCAAACACGAATCCAAAAATTGGAATAGCCAGGGCCGGAAGGACCGACTCCCCAAAACGCCAGCCGCCTAGGATAGGACTCGAGGAGGTCGGGAAAAAGAAGGTCTTTTTGCTCTAACCCGTCCAAAAAACCTCACCTCCTAGCGTCGCAAGGGGCGTGGTTGTGCGTACCTCTTTTGGGCTCTGTTCCTAAACTCGAAAGTTTTTCGATGGGAAAGTGTCCGAATCGACTCGGCTGAAACATGCTATTGGCCACCCTTCTTGAGAAACCAAAGGAAAAAGGAAACACAAAAAAATTGCTCTGAATGCGGAAAAACTGCCGCACCTAGGCTTCTTCCAAAAGCTCGCCAACAATCTTCGAATTGGGAAAGCCACTCCCTTTGACCCAACCCAAAAACCCGATCGGGCTTTTTCTCATGGAACACAAAAAAGCCCTCTTATTCCTTTCGTTGCCGAGAGATTTTTTTTGCAAAACCTCGCGGGATGCGGGAGCAAGCGCTCCGGAAACCTGCCCGATGAGGACTAAAGAGGTCTTGAAAAGAATAACGGCAAGACCGTCCAAGAACACTCGAAGCACTCCCTGTAACCAAGGGTTATTTTTCCTTCCGTTGCCGCCCGCTCACCCCCCAGGCCAAGCAAGCAGTTAGTGCAACGTCCCCCTAGCTGAGCGTTCGCGTTTTGACTCCCGAAAAAGAAAGCAAAGGGGAAGACAAAACAGAGAAAGGCCCGTCATCGCTCGAAAAATATCGACAAATGACCACAGTTCCGCCTGGGCCAGCACGGTCGTGTAGAGCAGCTGCAAAGCGGTTGCCTCCGGCCCGCTAGCGGGAGCCTGTGGGCGAACGAGGGTCTGGAAAAGCTCCACTTGCGCTCGGTAGAAGGGGTTTTCTGGAGTCAGGTGGCTTATAAGGTAGGCCTGGTGCACCTGTGCCCAACGGTCGTGAAAGGTAGTCATCAAAGCAATCCCAAAGCTCCCTCCAATATTACGCGCAAGATTGAAAAGCCCGGTACTCTGGTTGATCCGCTCCCGAGGCAGTGTGGTACTGGCCAGTGTCGTCAAGGGCACAAAAATACCACTAATCGCAAGCCCGTTGACAAAGACCGGCCACTGGATGTTTTCCATGCTGGTTTGAAGAGTTGCCTCGCTCAAAGCCAAAAGCGATCCGGCCAGAAGAAGAAACGCCCCAGCCATGATGGGCCGCCCAGACCACCGGGAAAGCGCTTTCCCGACTCCTACGCTTGCAAGGAAGGCACCCACCCCTCGTGGGCTTAACGCCCAGCCGCTCAAAAAGGCCGTATATCCGAGCAAGGATTGCAAAAAAAGGGGCACAGCCGCTGTCGACCCGTAAAGGACCGCGCCCAGAAGGAAAACCAGAAGCGTGCCAAGCGCAAAATTCCGATCCCGGAGGACGGAAAGCTGGACAATCGGGTCCGGGGTCAAAAGTTCTCGCACAACGAAACAAACAAGCGTGACGGCTGAAAGCCAGCTGAGCCGGGTGATCCAAGCACTATCAAACCAGTTTTCTTCCTGACCTTTGTCCAGTACGATTTGGAGAGCTCCCAAACCCACTGCCATCAAAGAAAATCCAATCCAATCTACTTGGCGACCCTTCTCCGCTTCCTGCCGCAGGTAGGGCGGGTCTTCCAGCAACCATTGGCATAAAACGACGGCAGCGATACCCACGGGAAGGTTGACATAAAAAATCCAGCGCCACGAATAAGTGTCGGTCAGCCACCCTCCTAGAATGGGACCCACGATCGGCGCCACGACAACCCCCATAGCAAACACCCCCATGGCCATCCCCCGCTTCTCCGGAGGGAAACTTTCCAAGAGGATGGCTTGGGAAACCGGTTGCAGGGCTCCTCCCCCCAATCCCTGGATCACCCGGGCAAAAATCAACTGGGGAAGGTTCTGGGCGGCTCCACAGACCGCGGAGCTTAGGGTGAAAAGAGCGATGCAGGAAAGAAAGAAACGTTTTCGACCAAAAATGAGCGAAAACCACCCGCTTGCCGGAAGAACGATCGCGTTGGAAACAAGATAACTGGTCAATACCCAGGTAGATTCGCTCGTACCCGCCGAGAGACTCCCGGCAATATGGGGTAAAGCCACGTTGGCCACCGACGTGTCCAGAACTTCCATGAAAGTGGCCAGCATGGCGGCGAGCGCAATGGCCCAAGGATTGTGCCTAGGGCGCCAGGACTGGGCTCGCAAGTCAAAGGAACTTGCGGACATAGGAGTTTATCCTCTCGGTGCTTGTGGACCGGACAACCACCCGGTTCCGCTTTCCCGCTTTCCTTCGTCAGGCCCGTAGAAGTTCCCTTTTTTTCCTGTGATGCCACGCAAATCCGGCCACAAGGGCTCCGCTAAACGATCCGACAGTGGCAGCCACCAGGACATCGCCAGCGGAAAGAACGGGATCCTTGACCTTGACCGTGGGGACGACCGACATTCCGGGGCCTAGTTCGTACGGTCCATGAATCGGCTCATCGAAGACAATTTTTACGGGAACCCGCTGCACCACCTTCACGTAATTCCCAGTGGCGTTTTCCGGTGGCAGAAGGCTAAAACGGGCGCCACTTCCCCGCTGGATACTATCCACGTGACCTTTCCAGCGCCTCTGAGGATAGGCGTCCACACGAATTTCTGCAGGTTGGCCGGGCCGCATCCAGGTTAGCTGGGATTCTTTAAAATTGGCGACTACCCATACGTTTTTGGGCACAAGAGAAAAAAGCGTGTCTCCCACTCGGACATAGTTTCCTTCTTCCACCGTCTTTTTGGTTACCCGCCCATCCACAGGAGCCACAATCTGCGTGTAGGCCAGCTGCAGGCGTGCTGATTCGGCCAGCGCCTCTAGCGAAAGGGCCTTGGCTTTTGCCTTTTGCAGATCGAATTCCGAGACCGAAAGGCTTTTTCGCATGGCTTCCATACGACGCCATTCCCAGTAGGCCTCCTCGCCCTGGGCCTCGGCTGCCTTTAACCCTACTCGATACATGTCTGGGTCAATCTCGACCAAAAGCTGCCCTTTTTGGACTTCTTGATTATCGTCCACGTAACACTTGCGCACATGTCCCGCCACTCGCGGCGCCACACGGATGATGTGCCCCTCAAGGAACGCGTCATCCGTGGTTTCATAGGAGGAAACGCGCGTCCACCAGAAGGCCAAAAGAACGCCCGTTATCCCTCCGAAAACAACCAGAACCACTCCCAGTCCCAAGGGGCCTCCGAGTTTGGGCGCAGATCTCCAGCGAGGCTCAGTGGAGCCGAGTGTAGGCGGACCGTCCTCGTCCGCTCTAGGACTCGGGGAAACGTCACTTCTTTGCTGGTTGGGCCCAGAGGCTAACTCATCCCTCGCTGCAGGATCCGCCTGGGACACCCCCGTAGCGCGTTCTGGCCTAAAGAAATTCATTGACGCCCGGTCCAAGTAAGTACTTACTTTCCTTAATAAGAAGTCAATCAGTCAATGCGTCAAGCAGCTAAAGCACAGAACACAGCGGATCGAATCCTACAGGCTGCTGTCGAGCTTTTTTCGGCCCACGGTTTCCGCGGAACAACTACCCGGAAAATTGCACAGCAGGCCGGGGTCAACGAAGCGCTGATCTTTCGCTACTTTCCCAACAAAGAGACCCTGTACGCGGCGATCATTCAAAAAAAGATCCAAGAATGCCCGCTCACCCCGGGAAAGCCATTTTTTGCCCAGCCCCCGGCCGAGCCGGAGGCTTTCTTCCAAGCTCTCGGGGAAGAAGTCCTCCGGGCAATGGAAGAAGACCCTCAGTTTGTTCGTCTTCTCTATTTTAGCGCGCTAGAAGGACACCAGCTGGCCGGGATGTTTTATGAAGCCTTTACCCATCACTTGCACCGTCTGACAGCCGATTACATCCTTCAGAAGCAAAAGGAGGGACGACTCCGAAGGGTTCCTCCGTTGTTGGCTGCCCGAGCTTTTTTTGGAATGCTTGTTCACTATTATCTAGGAAAACGTATTTTTGGGATGTTTGAATGCGGCTCCGCACAGCCCGCCATGGACCTTTCCGAAGTGGTTAAAACCTTCGTCGAGCTATTCTGTCACGGCGTAGTGGCTCGCTCCTCTCCGGCTTAAGCAAAAAACGTGCGTTTGGGCCCCGCGCCTTTGGCGCCCGCTTTCCACGCGCGCCTCCACGCTAAAAAGCTCTCTTTTCCCTTCCAAAGCGATTTTTACCTCCTCAGGTTCCCTGCTTTTCCCCGACCTTTTGACGGGCCCCCCAACAGGGAGATCTCTCGCTTCGGAAAAAACCACTGGCCCACGATGGTTCCTTTGGCGCGCTCGGTCCCTCGTGCACACTGGGCTATCCCCCACCGAGGCTCGCACCGCACAGATTCTCTTTTCTTTGGCTTGCTGTGCGTTTTTGGAGTCCAAAGGCCCTTAGCCTAATTCAAACGCAAGTCACATCGGACCAAGACTACGCAGCTAAAAAGTTTTCTTCTTGGCATTGCCTCTTGGGAGGAGGCGTGATACAGGGAAGATTCTTGGAACCTTTTTCCCCTCCCTCGCCTGCTCCCAGCGTTTTTTTCTCCTTAGCTCGCGGGAAAGATTTCATTTGCTCTTTCACCCATTTCCTCGGGAAAACCAGCTGTGCCAGAGCTCTGAAGCCCAGCTACCGGACTCCGCGCAAGGGATTTTGTCCAACGTTTGGGTGGCTGCTAGTCCTAGGAAGCCTTTGCCTTATCTCAGCTCGAAGCCAAGAGCCTCCGCCCTCCTCGCAATCGACCCAGAAGCAAAGCCAGACACCAGGAGACCTCCAGGGTGCCGGGATTGTGTATGGCCCTAACTGTGCCTTTTTCATCAAGGCTCCTCCTCACTGGGTACTCGACAACGAGTCGGGACAAAGCCAAGGACTTTCCTGCGTCTTCTACCCTGAGAATTCCAGCTGGGCACAGGCCGAAACAGTGATCTACGCCCAGCTTTCCGGGCCGGAGCACAGGGACGCGGAAACCTTCGCCCAGCGAGCCGTAAAGGAACTCCTCAAGCACAATCCGGCTCTTAAGCCCAAACGACTCGAAAAGGGAAAAACCGTCCAAGGCCTGATGTATCTCCTCTATGAATATCCCCCCACAAGCCGATATCCCGTTTCCGAACGTGCTGCCTACGTTGGGCTAGGATGCGGAGTGGCCTCGCTTGTCATGAGCTCCCGGAACCCCAAATCCTATCGGCAAAGCATAACCGCCTTCCGAGCCATTCTTGATTCGATCGTTCCTGTACAGATGGAGCCAGAGAAACAACCCGCTACTCCTCCCTCCGGCTCCGGTGCCCTTTAACGAGAGTTCCCCTGGAAGTTCTCGGAGCCACCCGCAAGCCAAAAGCAAGCCCTAAAACCATGCCGGCCACAAGATCGGAAAAGCGATGTCTGCCCAAAACTGCTCGAGACCAGAGCACGCTCGCCGCGCCACACATCCAAAAAGGTAGTAAGCTCGGCCATTCGATGGAAAGAACGGTCGCGGTTGCGCTAGCACTGGCCGCATGACCCGACGGCAAGCTATGGAAAAGATCCTTTCCCTGCCAGCCGTACAAACCGTCGGTGAGTCGACCGGGAGGAGAAGGAGTGGGAAGAACGAGCCAGGGCCTGGGAAGAGTTCCTAGCTCCTGCAGGCAAGCTTTCACTGTGGCATCGGGCCTCGGCCGACCTAATACGATTCGGAGAAGATCCGCCGAAAGCCCCGCGAGCGTGGCCGCTACGAGAATGGCGTAGGCTCGCTCGCGCCAGTGCTTTCTGTGGCCAACAAAGGCCCCGATCCAAAGAACCAAGACCACAAGAAAAACTCCGGGAAAAAAATCTCCCCAGTAGCTGATTCGTTCCGCAACTTCGCGCCATAACGGGTTTTTCGATTGCGCCAGAAGCGCCCTCTCCCATACCGGATCCATGGAGAGAGCTACAACCACGACTACAAACTCAATCCCCATCCATCCAACCAACCAAAACGCGGTTTGCTGGACGGAAGGAAAAAGTCTTTTCCAGATCCATGTACCCCCTCCGAGGGGGCATGCCGACTGGGGAGAACCAGTGTCACGCATCATGCACTTTCCGGGAGCGTTTCTTCAACCTTTTGATCGAATCTGGCAAAAAAAGGAAGTCTTTGCGACCGTACGCAAACGCGCGAGCCTCCGACAGGAGAAAGTTGCCTCAACAAAAAAAGTAGTAAAAATCTTCTAGGCTCCGTAAACAGTGCTAAAGACTGGCTACGGCTGGAAAGTTCAAACGAAGTCAAAGGATATGTGTCAGTGAGGAACAGCGACGAAAAAAGTCCGGATGAGGTAAGGGGAATCACCGCTGGGCTGACGAAGATAAGAAACATTCCTTCCCCTCGGTGGCGCGGAACGCGCAAGCCGCGGATTTCTTCGCTGACCCAATACCGAAGACTCTACCGGGAGTCTTTGCAAAAGCCTGAGGTTTTCTGGGCAGAACAGGCACGGAAAATTTCCTGGTATCGGAAATGGCGCACGGTCTCTCAGTGGGAACCGCCATTTGCTCGATGGTTTGTCGGAGGAGAACTCAATGCCTGTGTTAACTGCGTCGATCGCCATCTGGAAGGTCCAAGGCGGTACAAAGCCGCAATCGTTTGGGAAGGGGAACCCCAGGGCCAGATACGTGTTCTCACCTACCAAGAGCTCCACCGTGAGGTGTGTCGGCTGGCCAACGTTCTTCTTCGGCACGGTGTACGCCGCGGGGATCGGGTAGTCATCTATCTTCCCATGATTCCCGAGGCCCTCATCACGATGCTGGCCTGCGCTCGGATCGGAGCGGTTCACAGCGTTGTTTTTGGGGGATTTGGACCGGGCGCTCTCCAAGAAAGAATCCTTGACTCCCAGGCTAGGCTGGTGGTGACCGCCGACGGGGGTTACCGGCGGGGGGCGATTATACCTCTAAAGGAAAACCTGGACGCCGCGCTGGCCGAGCTTTCCTGCGTCCAGACTGTTCTTGTGGTCCGTAGGACCCATTGCCCGATTCCCTGGGTAGAAGGCCGGGATTACTGGCTGGATCAAGAACTAGAGAAGGTGCGCAGCTTTCATACGGCAGAAAGAATGGGGAGTGAAGATCCTCTGTTTATCCTTTATACCAGTGGGAGTACGGGCAAACCCAAGGGTGTTCTCCACACCACCGCCGGTTACCTCTTGGGAGCGATGGTGACCACAGAGTATATCTTCGACCTGCGGGATGAAGACCTTTACTGGTGCACAGCCGATGTCGGTTGGATCACGGGGCATAGCTACGTGGTCTATGGACCCCTGGCCTGCGGAGGAACGGTTTTTGTCTACGAAGGTGCTCCCGATCATCCATCCCCCAGCCGGTTCTGGGAGATGATCGAGCGACACAGGATTAGCATCTTTTATACGGCCCCTACGGCCATTCGTGCCTTCCTCCGATGGGGTGAAGAATGGCTCTCCAAGTCAGACCTCTCCAGCCTCCGGCTCTTGGGGAGCGTGGGGGAACCCATCAACCCCGAGGTATGGATGTGGTATTTTGAAAAAGTCGGAGGGGGTCGCTGTCCGGTTGTCGACACCTGGTGGCAAACAGAGACAGGGGCAATCATGATTGCTCCTCTTCCTGGGGTCACTCCCTTAAAACCCGGGTCAGCTACGCTTCCTTTCTTTGGCGTCGATGCCGCCGTCGTCGATCCCGAAGGGAACGAACTACCCCCAGGAAACAAAGGGCGGCTCGTCCTTCGAAGGCCTTGGCCTTCTATGTTGCGGACCCTCTATCAAGACCCGGATGCCTATCGCCAGATCTACTGGACCCCGGTTCCGGGTTGTTACTTTACCGGAGACGCAGCCTACCGGGACCAGGACGGTTATTTCTGGATCGTTGGACGCATGGATGACGTGCTCAACGTCTCCGGACATCGGCTTGGAACAGCCGAGGTAGAAAGCGCTCTGGTCAGCCACCCGGCCGTAGCCGAAGCAGCTGTCGTTGGGCGACCCGATCCTCTCAAGGGGCAAGCCCTAGTAGCGTTTGTTATCCTCAAAGAAAAAGCGTCACCCACACAGGCTTTAATGGAAGAATTGCGAGCTCATGTAGCTCGGCAAATTGGGCCGATCGCAAAACCCGAAGAGATCCATTTTACGGAAGCCCTTCCGAAGACCCGCAGCGGGAAAATCATGCGGCGGTTGCTAAAAAGTGTCGCAAACCGATCGGAAGTGCGTGGCGATCTCAGCACCCTGGAAGACCAAACGGTTCTTCAAAAGCTTGCTGCGGCGAGATCGGAACCGATAATCGGGGAAGCAGAACCGGAAAGCTGGGAAGACTGAAGAAAGAGCAATCCTGGAGAACGGTACGCTGGGGACTGCTCATCTTCGTCCAAGGGTTATGAGCGGGGCACCGAGACCTGTGACCTGGACCGGAGAAGAACTTTTTGAAGACATCAAAGCCGCTTTTGGTGTTCTCCTCAAGGACCGCTACTGGATTGGAAAGATTTTCCTTGGAGGCACACTCCTGATTAACCCGGTGCTGCTTGGGCTTGCTCCTCAGGCAGCAAAGGGAGGCGAAGTAACTGGCTTTCTATGGGCCGTCCTTTTGGTTAACGCTCTTACGTTCTGGCTGGCTCTCGGGTACACCTTTGAGGTTTTGCGACGGGCCAAGGATGGCAAACCAGAAGGACTTCCTTCCTGGAACCCCGCTCGGTGGGTTGCCTACGCCAAAGAAGGGGCTGCCAAATTGACGATCGCCGTGCCCACCCTGATCCTTCCCTTGCTCCTGTGGACGGGCATAGGTTTTGGGGTGCTGGTCGGTCTATTAGGTCTTCCGGTTTCGGTGCTCGGCCTATTCGTTGCACCCGGAACGCTTTTTGGGATCCCTTTTTGTGGGGTCGCTTGTTGCCGCTATCTGGACGGGACCCCGGCTTGGAGGTGTGCGACCGGTTTCCAGGAAAACTGGAAGATCTGGAAAAAAGGGTGGCAAGACTATCTTTTGGCTTCCACGTTCCTTTTGGGACTCAATTCAGTTACCTTTTCGTTGTACTATTCGATTCCCTATGGGGTTTTTTTTGGATTGTGCTTGGTCGACCAATGGTTTGGCACAATTTACTCCCGGACCCAAACCGAGCAAACTCGCCGCTCACGTTAACAAAGGAAAAGAGCCTCCCGGTTACCCTCTTCCTCTAAGCGTCCAAAAGCCAGCCGCCGGTCTCAATGGGTTACATCTATTTTGATCACCAGTCTGGCACGCCGGTCTTACCGGAGGTCCGGGAAGCGATGCTTTCTTTTTTGAGCAGCCCTGGGGGTACGGCCAGTCTCCATCGTTACGGCGTGCGAGCTCGTCAGGCTCTGGAACAAGCTCGAGAACAGGTCGCAAGGCTCCTGCACGCCAAAGATCCCGGAGAAATCCTTTTCTGTTCGGGTGGAACAGAGGCTGCCAATCTAGTCATCCAGGGAGTGACTCGAGCCTGGAAAAAAAACAGGCCGGGCCACGTTATAAGCTCCCGAGTGGAACACCCTTCGCTCCTGCGTCCGATCCAATGGCTGGAAGCCAATGGATGGCGCATAAGCTGGCTCGATGTAGATCGGCAAGGGTTTATTCACCCCAGTAGACTGGAAGAGGCCCTGCAAGAAGACACCGCACTGGTGGCGCTTCACTGGGGCCATTATGAGCTGGGCACTATCCAGAAAGTGCGCGAGCTAGCTCAAGTGTGTCAAAGGGTTGGCGTTCCCCTCTTTTTGGATGGTTCCCATGCAGTGGGATGGCTCCCGATCGACGTCGAAACTTTGGGGGTGAGTTTCCTTTCGGCGACTCCGTACCGCTTTTATGGCCCGAAAGGGGTGGGGATTTTGTATCGAAGAAGGGATGCTCCCCTTGCTCCCCTTCTCTACGGAGGGATACAAGAAAAGGGTCTCCGCCCCGGAACAGAAAACCTTCCGGGAATCGTAGGCGCAGGCGTTGCTTGCCAGCGAGCCTCGGAGGAACTTTCCCTTCGCATGGATCACGTGGCAAAGCTCCAAGCCCTTCTTTGGAGCCGGCTTAATGAGATAATCCCTACCATCCTCTGGCACGGGCCCCCTCCAGGCCCCGATCGGATCCCTTATCAACTTCATTGGAGTGTACCGGGAGCGGAAGGCGAGGCGCAGGCCTTGCTTTGCGATCTCCGGGGCGTTGCCGTCGCCACCGGTCCGGCGTGTCTCATCTCTTCGGAGCGAAAAAATCAAACGCTAGCCATTCTGGGGCTACCCAGCGAAGTAGTTCGCAGTAACCTGATGGTCACCCTAGGGAAAGATAATACAGAAGAGGAAGTGGAATATTTTGTTCGCATTTACCAGGGCGTCATTCAGAAGATCCAAGAGATGTCCCCTTAGCGGCTGCTATTCTCGACGGTCGCCGCGACGTAGGGAACGGCACAGGAGGGAGTCGCGGGATTGAAACCAAAAAAGGTGTGAGACCCATAAAGGCGGGTCCTCCCATCCATTAGGACCTCACGAAGAGACAAACGGTGTTTTTCGATAAGTTGGAAAATCTCGTGCATCGGAAGACAATGCATATCCATAGTGCCGATGGGGCTAGACAAGTATTCATCGGCGTCAAATCGATACCCGGGCCGATGGGTTTGAGTTTGGAAAAAGAAGCTTCCACCTGGCGTAATCTTACTCAAAATGGAATCAAGGACACACCGTTGTACCGGAGGGCAATTGTGTTGTAAGCAAGTTACCGAATAAAAAAAGTCTATCGGCGGGAAATGACAAAGGTCATCGAATGACCGAAATAGTTTGCACTCCACATTTTTCATTCCAAGATGCGCCAGCTGTTCCTGGCAGCGCTCCAAATGGGTTTTTGAAACATCAATCGCAAGAACGTAATCAAAACGCCGAGCAAGATGGATGGTAACGCGACCCACACCACAGCCCAGCTCGAGGCACAGTCCTCGCGGCACAGGTGTACCATTTCGTTGTGCAAAAAGATCAATGAGATCCACTTCCGCCTTGCCGCTAGCATAAAATTCTTCAACTCCCTTGCTGTCAAGATTCGCCCTCTTGAACCGCTCATGAGTCCAAACGGACCAGAAAGGCTCATTTTTTCCAAGAGACTCCCACTGAAACCGGTGACGCTCAAACAAAGCCTTCAGTTTCTCTGGAACGACATCCACATCGATACGTGAAGGCGCATTCCAATAGCCTCGTTCCATAATACGTTCCATACTAGAAGCGGCCGACCGAAACATGTATTCCTCTGATTTGAGAAATGCCGCAATTAGCTCTTCCAGAGAATTTGCGCCATTCTGCCAATCTAGGACGACCCTCTCGTTTTCAGGTTCTCGGCCTAAAATGGACCGGTAGCAAGCCTCTACCGCGCTCCGCTCAACCATGCAGCTGCCTCCAAGCCATGCGAAAAAGAGTTACCCCGCCTAAACCCAAAGAACCTATTAGAACATGAGCCAAAAGAAAAAAGGCAACCGCTCACGTTTGGTGGGTCAACCCTACAGGACACACGAATAGTGTCAAGCTCACACTTGTTCCCGTTTGCCTGGCTCGGGAACAATCCGATCCTCAGCCGTTAGGCCACTCAGAGACCAGTGTCTCAGTCCTCTCAGCTACTTCCTATTTCCTCGACCACATGGTCGTGAACTGGACGTCTCTCCTCGTTCCGCGTCTCGATCGGATCTGTAAGGGCGATTTTTCCTGGAACACCTCTGGTAGGCTCCGTGAAGTCCACCTGCCCCTACTCCCGGAGGGGTGGAATCGGCGTTGGGGAGACCCCGGTCCATCACCACCCAGCACCGCTTACACCCAGAGAAAACTCTGGGCGGACAGGAAGTCTTTCGCACGAATCACCCATATTATCCCCTGTTCGACTTCGGTATCCTTAACAAATTGCATTCCTTCCGGTCGATCCAGACCGCGGAGAGGATCGTTTGGGCCGGAAATGGTATCGGCTGTCCTGATGCTAAAAATAGGACCCTTCCTTTTGTTTCGCCGACCGGGCTCCTTTTCCAAGGCAAAAAGCTCCCGAGAAGAGCTATGGGAGGGTTGTCCCCAACGCGTTTCTCTCTTTGCTTTTCCAAAGAGACCTTTTCCCCAAGCCCCCTGTAGCCCGAGCTGTCCGGGAAGTAAAGCCAGGTTAGACTTAGGGAAAAAGATTAAGCGGCCATTCTTACAGCACAAAGCTGGACTCTCGTCGGTTGTGTACGAGCGATCCCTTCCCTTATGCGCTTGTACTAAGAAAAACCCCAACAACGATCCACAAGGAGCAGCTTTCGCGCCGGGAGACCCGCCCGTCGATGTTGCGACGTTTTTAGACCAAGTCCAGAGCCAAGCTTCCCCCCAAGGGGTTCTCGCGCGAGATACGGGAGGACCGTAACACCAAGGCACTCGCCAGAAAGTCGACTTGCAACACGCGATCGCCTTGGGGGGTAATGCCCCGGTTGCACCTATCGCCATACATACAAAGGACGGAAGCGGGGGTCCACCAAAGCCTTTTCTGCCAGGATTACCAGGATCTTTTCGTGTGGATGGAGCGTAGGAGGATTAAGGACGACGCTCCCTTCCCTCAAAGAGCATAGCAAACGTTGTCGGGCCCCATCGCACTATCGAGCGACACACGGGATCGGCGGCTTGTCGCGGCTTTTTTTGGGAGAAAAGCCCATACACGGCAAATTACAATGAAAAACTTACTCTCGGAACGGGATCGGAAGTGGACCTTCTTCCCCTCCCTTGTCAGAAGGGAAACTTTCCATTAAGATTAAACGGGTTATGGCATTTGCGATTGTAGCACACGCCGGGAAGCAGTACCGCGTCGAGGAGGGGCAGATCGTCCAATGGGAACGCTTGAAGGGCGAACCGGGTAGCGAGGTCATTCTCGACAAAGTTCTGCTTCTGGGCGAAGGATCCAGTCTTCATGTAGGAAAGCCCTGGGTCCAAGGAGCTCGGGTGAAAGCAGAAATCCTTGAGCACGTCAAAGGGCCAAAAGTTATCGCTTTCAAGTACCGGAGGCGAGAGGGCTACCACCGGACGGTAGGACACCGGCAACCCCATACCCGCCTACGGATTGTAGCCATCGAGAATGGTGTGCTCTAGCGACGGAAGGAGGGAACAAAAGGATGGCGCACAAAAAAGGGCAAGGCAGCACGCGCAACGGCCGAGATAGTCAAAGCAAACGACTGGGTGTGAAACGTTTCGGTGGCCAGTTCGTACGGGCTGGTTCCATTTTGGTGCGACAACGAGGAACCCGTTTTCATGCGGGGAAAAACGTCGGGATCGGACGGGATTACACTCTTTTTGCGCTTGTCGACGGGATCGTTCATTTTGACCGCGACGGAAGGAGGGTAAACGTTCTCCCAAAAGCAGCCTAGAGGAACTTCCGCAGTCTCCCGGTGCATACTAAGACAAGCCAAGGATTTTTCTTTCAGCAGGGAAAGGCCCTCTGCCGCTGGTTAAGCTCACACCATGGGTGGCTAGCGCTAGATGCCCGTAAAACTCTAACTCCGAAACAAGGTCTATTTCTTTTCATTCTTTTTTCGCCCGCGTTTGCGGACCGTCACGGACGGGCCCCCGCGAGCCGGGGCCGCTCTGTGAGAGCGCCTGGTGAGAAAACCGGTTGTCGCAAGAATCTTTCGGCGCGTTTCTCTGCGAACCACGGATCTCTTGGAATAAGCAAACCACGCGTTCTCATCAAAATCGATGAGGATCCGTGGCGCAATGGTTGCCAACAGCCAAAAGAGATCCACACATAAGGCTCTCTATGGCATCGGCATGAAGGTGACTGCATGGGCTAAGCCGCAGGACGTTGGCCACAAGACGGGTTAGCGGATGTGGAAGGAGGGGTGTTTGCCCGCTTCCGAAAAATGGTTGCCGACCGGTACGGTAATGGTGCATGCCGAGGTGGGCATCACCCGATGGCGCGGCCCTGGAGGCGCGGGTGCGGAAGCGCCGAGGCAAAAGCGGATTGAGAGGAGACAATTGGCTTCGATCCTTCCAGTTGACTCTCAAGCAAACCGTTACGGATCGTTTCGGCCGTCAAGGAGGTCCGGGTTTGCGATGAATGGCCATGGGAGAGCGCCGGTTGGGGAGGTTTCAACTCCCGAAGGCCGGCGTCATCCTGGTCGAGTAACGCGACGACCCGCTCATGCGTTTGCGGTTTCGAGTACCGGTAGCAGCATTGGAAGGCTAGAGTCGATCCATCCTAGTGGTAAATCCCAATGGGAGGAAACGGCGATACCCTGGGCGGCCTGTTTTACGGAGACCGTTGCATTGTGTGCCCGGTTTTCGCGAAAAAAATCCGCGCAGAACCGCGCCAAGAAGGCACTCGCAGCCATTCATGACTGGGCTCCCCCCTTTGCAGATCTTAGCCATATTTGACGCCCACACGGAAGAGGTTTCGTGTCTGGACGGCGATGCGGTGCTCCACGGGGAGTAGAGTGGAGTTTTTCTCCTAGATACAGGCTCGTGTTTGACCCAAGAAGCTTAAGTCATTCTTCCTTCCGCAGCTTAGCGTGACCGCCCCAGAGTTCGATGCCCTCCGGCTCCGGGCTTGAAGGGAAGATCGCTTCGATCGGGCAAAGGCGGTGCCAGGTGACTCAGGAGGCTAAGGAAGGGATCCGGAAAGAGCGGAAAGGGTCAATCGCAAGCTCAAGGGAAAGAAACCGGAATCAAACGTTTTGCCCGGAAACAAAGCGGCGGCTAGCCACCCTGCGGACGAAGCTTGGCGCGCTTGTAGCCGAAGAAAAGTACCGAGTAGGTGGGTCTCTATCTCGGTTCGCACCGCCTCTTCCCAAAAAAATTTTCCTTGGAAGGAGGGATACGCTACTCAAGCGGACGGGCAGAAGGATTGGCGCAAGGGGAGCGCAGGAGCCTGTTCTCTGTGGTCGGGTCGCAGGACAAAACCGCCGGGAACCACTCCTACCAAGCCATGGTATCCACGGACGGGAGCCTATCGGTTTTACGGCTGTGGCTGCGGGAGGGATGGGGGAACACGAACCAATACCTCCTTCTTACAAGCGCGTGCTTGCGCCTGCGGCGAGGAGGCGCTCGTTTAGGCGCTCGCCCCCAGCCGGAAGACAATCGCACGAACCAAGAGGAAGAAACTCGTCCGGAAGTCGGAGAGATCTGGCTTGGGCTACTGCTTGGTCCGGAAGCGCAAGGGCTAGCGGATGGTTGCCGAGCGTCTCGCCGCAACCCGTTTCCTTGCTCAGACGCCTTTTTCCCTCCCGGAGTTGAAGTGATCCAAGTCGACCCGGGCCTACACGTCTGTGATCGGCGCGGTCAACCGAGTGGCTCGTCCTAGCACGCGTTCTCACTAGCGCGCGGCCTAGTGCCCTCGCCCGGCGAGGATTGGTTTCCCCGAACAGCCATCCCTCGGAGAGGCAGTCATCCTACTGCCCATGGCGGTGATCTCACTTTTGCCCTAGCCGTAAGCAATCGGACCCAGCATGTATGGTCGTTTCTCTGGCGGGGATTCGGAACAGACGCAAAGCGGCGCATGGAGCGTACGCCCGGTCGGGAGACAATCGGGTGCCACCCACGCCGCTGTCCCCGAAAACCCGGGACTGAGCGCTACCTGGGCTTTGCCAATAAAACCCCGGGACGCAAATCGTCGGGCAGCCCTGTTTCGGTCGGTATCCCGGGCGATCTTCCCTGGTTGAGGAATGGTTGTGTAGGGTTTTAGGAACGGTTCTTGCACTGTCCGCGGTGAGAAAGGGCCCCGGCTTGACTTAGGTCTAGAGCTTGTTCTCTAAGAGGGTGCCGGTTCCATGAGAGATCCTGAAGGTGGCGGAATCTTGCAAAGGCTAAATGCCTCTTAATTTTAAAGGGAAAAGCCCTTTGGACAAAGGCAGCGGTTTTGTTAAGAGCGGCCGTTTTGTGTGTATGTGGGTAGATCGAGTTCGCATTTACGCCCAGGGAGGACGGGGAGGGCGAGGCTGTGTAAGCTTTCTCCGAGAGCCACATCGTCCTCATGGAGGACCGGATGGAGGTGACGGCGGCAATGGAGGAAGTGTCATTCTCGAGGTGGAGCCCAATCGCGATGACCTAGCCCACCTCTATGGGTTTCCGCACCAAAAGGCGGGTAATGGAGGCTGTGGAGAACCGGGGCGCCGTAGCGGGCGCAAGGGAAAAGACCGCATCATTCCAGTGCCTCCGGGCACGGTCGTCTTTCGGATACCGAGCCAGCCAGGAGCTCCCCTGGTGCCTATACCGCCCCCTCGCCAGCCGCTGGAGTTGGTGGCCGATTTGGTTCAACCTGGACAAAGATGGATCCTTTGCCGAGGAGGAAAAGGCGGAAGAGGGAATTGGCATTTCCGATCTCCAACAAACCAGACACCCAGGGAGTACGAGGACGGCGAGCCTGGGGAAAGCGGGCAATTTGTCTTAGAGCTTAAATCAGTTGCCGAAGTGGGTCTTGTTGGGTACCCCAACGCTGGAAAGTCGACCCTTTTGCGATCCCTCTCAAGGGCAAGGCCGCGGGTAGCTCCGTATCCTTTTACCACTCTTTCTCCGGTAATCGGAGTCGTAGAGTGGGACGACGGGTTCCGGTGCACGCTTGCCGACATTCCGGGTCTTGTGGAAGGGGCCCATCAAGGTAGAGGATTGGGTCATGAATTTCTCCGACACGTGGAACGAGCAGGGGTGATGCTTTTTGTCATCGACGCTTCCGGACAACAAGGACACATCCCCTCGGAACAATTCTTTCGTCTGCAGGAGGAGCTTAAACTCTATTCCGCCGCTCTGGCCGAGCGGCCGTACATGATCGTCCTTAACAAAATCGACCTGATCGACTCCCAAGAAGAGCTGGACACGATTCGCAAACAACTTGGGCAGCATCCGTGCGTCGCCATTTCTGCGCTCAAACACATTGGGCTCGGAGAACTCCGGGCACGCCTTCGACCCTTAGTTCAAACCCTGCGAACCGCGCCTAGTCAGCCTTTTTTTGCCAAGCCCGCCATGGCAGAGTGAGGGAGAGGCCGCCGAGCCAATCCTTTTTTTAGGAGAGTTCAAGGAGGAGCGAAAATCTTTTGCTTCTAGCAGTAACCGGCTTTTTGTCTTGCGCTTTGCCCGCAAAAGAAGGTCAGTAGGTTGACGCTCAACCATGACCAATCTGGGAAAATCCTGGGAACTTTGCATCGGTTGGATCCGACGCCGCTGCCAACGCCTTGTTTCGTTGCCAGAGGCACCTCACCGCATTGCGCTTGGATTTTGCGTGGGATTCTTCCTGGGATTTACACCTTTCTTTGGTTTTAAAACGGTACTGGCCATCGCCATTGCGTGGGTTCTACGCGGTAATAAGATTGCTGCCCTTATCGGCCTAAACCTCCATGACATCGTGTTGCCGCTACTCCCTGCCCTGTTCAAAATCGAGTACATCGTGGGAAACTGGGTCCTGGGACGCACCGATGCCCCTCCCTCCATTCTTCAACACTTGCGCGAAGTTCGCTTCTCGGACGCGCTTCACGGAGAGCTTCTTTCCACGCTGGGCATACCTCTCATTGTTGGCTCTTTTGTCCTTGGCTTACCCGCAACTGTCGCTGTCTATTTTGCGATCCATCATTTTGTAGAGACGCACAAGCAGGCGGCCCTTTTGGAAGAAGTCGATTTCCCTTGGGCAGAGGGAGACCAACCCACCGTCCGGGACCCGCTTCATCGTCCTCTCCATCTTTCCACGGACTCAAAGCGTCAACCCTCAAATGACACCGGAGCCGGTTCGTCTCGGTAAAAAGGGTTATTTGTAGCCGATTTTTACGACAGAACCACCTAGGTACGCTGCAAAACTATAAGAACTTGCCCAACTTTCGGATGGTCCTAAGGCAAATGCGTGCAACAGCCGTTGCAACACCCGCGCACTTCCAGAACTACTCCCTCTGCCCGCAACACGTAACTTTTGTAAATAGTTGCTTACTTCATGGAAATATTTTAATCCTTTTATATACTCTCGATACACACCCAGAACCATTTCCAAGTATCTGGCCGAAAGCTCGAAGCTCTTCCTTCTATCACGGGATGGGCCCACGGTTTTTGGCAGCTAGGTCAAACCCCGCTCCCGGTCCAACGTTTGAAGCTTGTAACATTAGGAATGGATAGCCAAAAGCCTTCCAGTAACCTAGAACATTGCTTCATCCCATTCCCCGACACCTTGCCCATACCATCCTCTTTTGTCAGCTCAGTCCGACCACGGGAAGAAAGCTTCGCCGGTGAATCGAACAGGGCCCCCATATTTCTAAAGCTTTCCGGTGCTCCAACGTCCCATATCCTTTGTGGCGAGCAAATCCGTACTGCGGATACTCCTTGTCAAACACCTCCATAATGATATCTCGCCGAACCTTGGCTAAAATCGACGCAGCAGCAATAGAGGCTGACCGGGCATCCCCTTTCACTAGAGCGAGCGCAGGTAGGCCCAAGCATGGAACAGACGAACCATCCACTAAAAGAAAGTCCGGCCGAACCGGAAGAGCTCTGACAGCTCGTTCCATTGCGATCAGGGTAGCCTTGACAATCCCCATGCAATCAATTTCGGCGACCGTGGCTAGCCCAAGACCGTGGTAGACAGAAGGGGAAGTGCGGAGGATTTCTGCGACTACCAACCGTTTCTGCGGAGCAACTCTTTTGGAATCATCAAGATCCGGATGGGTAAATCCGAGAGGCAACATCACAGCGGCGGCGACCACCGGACCTGCCCAGGGTCCTCGGCCCGCTTCGTCCACCCCCGCAACCCACCGGTACCCCAGTTGAATGAGCCTCTTCTCAAATACAAGGTTCGCCTTCATGGCAATCCCTACGGGCCCCTTAGGTGCCCAAGTGACGGTCCGGGCTTTTTTGCGCGCCTTCTCATACGGCCAAAAACCCAGGGAATCAACTGCCAAACCAGCGTTGCGCACAGCAAAGAAAAAGGGCTTGGCTCTTCGTTCCCTCCCCGGTCGCTTTGCGCGCTAATGGACAAAGACCACAGTCCCCACCAGGTCTGCCTACCAAAAAAGAAGCTCCCCAACCGTTCCTGCTCGTAGACTTCCCTTGTACCAACACACAATCCTGCCTTAGGAAGGGGGGACGATTCCTCATCGGAGGCCAATCTAACCCGCACCCTGGGTCCTTTGCCAAACGTGCGGTGCTCGATCAGCCGGACCGAACGTCCCTAGGCATACCCATCTCAAAGGGGAAGATCCATTCTTTTGGGGAAACGGGCTCAAAAGCCTTCGTCCTTCCCTCAGAGCCTCAGAAACGAACAAGACAACCGCTGGCACAAGCAAAAGCACGCCAGGGAGACTGGAGCCAGAAACCTCTACCCCTTACACCGTCATAGCTTCCTTGCCCTTTCGCTTTCGCAAGTAATACAGCTTGGCCCTTTTTGGCTCTCCCTTTCGTTCTACTTCGATTTGGGCAATAAAGGGCGAGTACAAGGGGAAGACCCTCTCAATCCCTTCCCCGTAGCTTATGCGCCGGACGGTAAATGTGGCTTGTAACCCTCGCCCTTTCTTGGCAATCACGATCCCAGCAAAGACCTGGATTCTTTCCTTTTCTCCCTCCCGAACCTTGACATGAACACGAACGAGATCTCCGACCCCAAATTCGGGTGTCTCACGATCGATCGTCATAACTTGCGATTGCACTTTCTCAATCAGTTCGCTCATTGGACCCTCCTTTTCCCAGACATTTCGCCCAGAGATCTGGGCGTACCCGCCGGGTCTTTTCTTCGGCCATTTTTCTCCGCCATTGGGCAATTTGGGCATGATTACCCGAAAGGAGAACGTCTGGCACCCTCCAACCCCGAAACTCTTGAGGCCGCGTGTACTGGGGAGCCTCAAGAAGTCCGTGCTCGAACGATTCATCCTGGGGAGAAAATTCATTTCCTAAAACACCAGGTAAAAGCCGGGCAACCGCATCAATGACGACCACAGCTGCCAGAGCCCCATTGGTGAGAATGTAGTCCCCGATCGACAGTTCTTCGTCGACAGCATGATCAACGACTCTCTGATCCACCCCTTCATAGTGCCCGCACACAAAAATGAGCCTGTCATGCGAGGAAAGGGAACGGGCAATACTCTGGGTAAAAAGCCTTCCACTGGCAGACATAAGAATCACCCTTCCCGGCACGTCTAACCCTTTCACCGTTTCAATGGCTTCAAACAATGGCTCAGGACGAAGTACCATCCCGGGCCCTCCACCGTACGGGCGATCGTCCACGGTCGCATGTTTGTCGTGCGCAAAAGAACGTAGATTATGGAGGTGCACAGTAAGGATCCCCTTCGCGCGTGCCCGCGCTAGAATGCTCGACCCAAGAAAAGCTTCCAAAACCTCCGGGAAAAGAGTGATAACGTCAATCCGCACTCCCTAAACGTGTTCTTCTTAGGGGCTATGGCAAGATTCGAACCCCTGACAAGCGCACCATTCCCTTCCCCACCCTGCCTCATGGCGTTCCGGGCGCTCTTCCGTGTGGAAAAACGTTTCCTACAATCCAGCCGTCGCTGACTGGGACTGGTCCCTCGTTTCTCTCCTTGCCTTCCGTATGAGAGCCTGCACAGCCTCCGTAGGCTGAGCTCCCTTCCGAATCCATTCTTCCACTTTGGAAAGCTCCAGCTTAAGCTTTTCCGGGCGGGCCATGGGATTATAATACCCTAGCTGTTCCAGATAGCGCCCGTCCCGAGGGGTTCGCTTGTCCGCTACAACAATTCGGAAAAAGGGTTGTTTCTTTTTCCCTTCCCGTCGCAAACGAATGGAAACGGCCATTTTTCCACCTCCTCCCTTTGTTTCCAAGGCTCACCTTCCTGGGAAAAACCGCCCTCCGATCCGGTTCAGAACCGACTGAGCCTTTTTCGGGTTGCGAGAAAACTCAAGCAACGTCTTTCGTAGCGACTCAAATCTCCGTAGAAATTCGTTTAATTCCGTCACCGTTGTCCCGCTACCCCTGGCAATTCGTTGCCGCCTTCGGGCATTTAAAATTTCTGGATGCCGCCTTTCCTCAGGAGTCATCGAAAGCACCATCGCTTCCATCCTTCGGAGCTCCCGCTCGTCGAAAGAAAGGGAACCCATCGTACCCATACCTGTGAAGTTGCCGAGCCAATTTTCTAACGGTCCCATCCGGCGAATCAGCCGCCACTGGTCTAACCAATCCTGCAAATCGAATCTTCCTTTCTTCAGTCGCTCGGCAAGCTTCTGACCTCGTTCCACATCCCACTCTTCCTTGGCCCGTTCTACCAAAGCAACCACGTCCCCCATCCCCAAAAGCCGCTCCACATACCGGGCTGCCAAAAAAGGCTCCAAATCCCCTATTTTCTCCCCCACGCCAAGGAAACAAATCGGGAGCTTGCAAACATGATGAATCGAAAGAAGTGCGCCCCCCTTGGCATCCCCGTCACATTTGGTAAGAATCACGCCCGAAAGGGGGACAGCTTCGGCAAAACGCTGGGCTACCTTCACGGAGCTTTGCCCCAACGCCGCATCCACAACCAGCCAGACCTCCTGTGGCTCCCATACCCGGCAAACCCGGGACAGTTCATCCATAAGACTGGGATCCACATCCGGTCGACCCGCCGAATCCAAAATCAATACGTCCATTCCGTCCTGCCCTCCCTGCTGGAGAGCTCTCTGTGCCATTTCAACCGCATCCTTCGCCTCTCCCGACGCGTACACCGGCAAGCCGGCCGCATCCGCAAGCATTTTCAATTGTTCCCTTGCAGCCGGACGGCTGAAATCCCCTGCCACAAGACCCGTGCGATCCCGATGCTTCTTCCGGAAAAAAACGCCAAGCTTTACCGCCGTGGTGGTTTTCCCCGAACCGTTTAACCCGCACAAAAGGATCCGCAACGGCCTCCGCGTAGGGAGAACCTTTTCACCAGCACGGAGGAACCCAGTCAATTCCTCATAGAAGATTTTGATAAATTGATCACCGGGACGAACACTCCGGTAGACCTCTTGTCCCAGGGCTCGCGCCCGGATCGATTCGCACAATTCTTTGGCAACGGCATAATGCACATCGGCCGCCAGGAGAGCCATCCGAACCTCACGCACCGCATCGGCAATATTGGACTCGGTTAAAAGCCCGTAACCGCGGAGTCGCTTAAAAGCGCTGGCAAGTTTCTCCTGAAGTACTTCAAGCATGGCTGCCTCTCTGGTACATTCTCCTGCCTGCCGTCCCACCGGTCAACCCCGAGCCAGCCAAACGAAGCGGACTGGCCTTAGGACCCAAGCACACTACGAATCTCCGTTCCAAGGTCAGGGTACCCAAACCCGCTTGAGCTCCACCTCTGGAACCCGGCTGTCAAAGGGGTCATCTAGCGTAAAATAGCGCAGTTTTCCAAACTGCACGTAATCCCAATCGATAATGTAGTCACGGCCGGATTGCGCGATCGTCCTCATGAGCTGGCTACGAACTGACGCCCTAGTGTTAGCCGGGGGCTCACGGCGCGAATCGCGCTTGCGAAAACCAGGTAAATGCAAATCTTCCACGCGCGTATGAGGCAAAGCTCGGGCTAAATTGCGCGCCGGATCAATTTTGTGATATTCTAGATCAATACTTTCTAACCACGGATCATCCCATTCCAGGCCCTCAGCTTCGCGAAAAGCCTCGAGAAGGTACCGTTTCGTAATCCAGTCTACCTTACCGACAAGCTTTTCTCTTCGATTCTCCTGGAACGCCGTCAGAACCTCTTGCCACGCTTGGCAGGTCCATTGCCCATCCTCGTCCTTGTCAAGCTTGTCCGAAGCCGCAAGCTCGTACAGCTCTGTTAAAACATCCAGTGCGCTCCACCTCTTGCCGTCGGCCATTTCTACCATCCACGACCCATCCGGGTCGTAAGAAATCTGCCGCATCGTTCGAACAGGATCTGCCAAAGCTAACCCCTTGGGAATGAGATCCGCTTCCACCAGATCCAGTAAAAGCGAGGTTGCCCCCACTTTCAGGGCGTTGGAAAAGGGAAGGATATTGGAGTCCCCCAACAGGAGATGAAGCCGCCGAAAGCGCGTGGGATCTCCTAGGGGCTCGTCCCGGGCGTTAATCAAAGCCCGGTTGAACTGAACCCATTCATAAACCTCGGTCTGGATATAATCCGCACGCTGCATAATCTGGAAGGCAACCCCATCCTTGGATCCTCGAGCTACCTTGCGACCGGTATGCGAAAGGCCCCCCACTCGCCCGGCGCCTACCATAATTCCCCGAAGGGCAAGAAAACTTAATAGCCCCCCCAGATTTCTCTGGTTAAACGGTCCATCCCGGGAAACCAGATAGTTCTCATGACATCCAAAAGTGGCTCCTGTGTAATGGTCCACGTTATTTTTGATAAAACAGGCTTCTGAAGAAAGCCCTAGCTCTTGGAGCGCCTGCTGCAAAAGCTCTTCCCCTGCCTCATCCAAGGAGACCACATCCGCTAAATTGAGGCATTCTGCCGTGCAGTACTCGACATGACCCATATCCAGGTACAGGCGACCCCCGTTGAAAAGAAAACCCCCGTTGCCGGCCGGCTCGTCATAATCGCGATCGTGAAGATCAATGAGTCCGACCTTAAGCTTGTAAAAGAGGTAGTCTCGGACTCTTTCAGGAATGGGCCGGGTCTCCCCCGGTCGGGAACAAAGACATCCATACTCCGTCTCAAGACCCACGATCCGTTTCATCTTCCCCTCTTCTCTATACGATTATAATAGGGCTAAAAACTCCTCGGCGCCGGGCTTGCAGACAGAACTCGCTCGGGAAAGCTCGCTCCGCGTCAAAAGAAGTAGCTCGTAATCCCCAGGAGAGATCACTTCTTCGAGCCTTCTTCCCTCACCCAGTTGCCAGCTCTGCCAGGCCTCTTCCCTCTCCGTAGCTGCTTGACAAGCCCAGGCCTCCAGTCGCCACGCACGCTCCCAGAGATCCTTCCAACCCGGAAGGGGAGAAGCTAGACTTTTTTCTTTCTCGGTCTCCCAACGTTCTACCACCTCTTTTCGCCCAGCAATCAAAACTCCCGAAAAGAAATTCTCCCCCTGCCAGCACACAAAACTGCCATCATAGTCCATCGTCCAGGCCGTGTCGGCACCGGGTCGCTCGGTCAACTCCACAAGAATCCCTCGAAACAAAAGAGGAGCCGAAAAAATCTGTTCAAAGGAATTTTTCAACGCAGGGGCTAGACTAAAACTCACAATCCGCCGGGCGGTCACATCCTCCCGCGAGCGCGTGAATCCCTCCCAATGGGCTGTTTCGATAGCTGCCTGCCGAACCCTCTCCATATCCGCTGGGTGACCTAAACAACCAAGGGCCAGCTGGTCATAGACTTCAAAGAGTTTCGGAGTAGTCGCTCGTTTGGTCAGAAGCAAAATGCCCGGCTCCCCGCAGATGGCGACGACGGGAGACGCGGGTCGAAGCTGGTCTTCGATGTACTCCCGCCGGTTAGCGATGGCCTCCAACCATCGATAGGGTTCTTCAATCATCGTTGCTCTTCGGCATCCAGGATCCCCTGCTGATGCTTTCTTACAAGGGTTCTTAAAAAAACAAAAGTTTTGTTATCCTCAAGTCTCTTGGAGAACGTGCCAAGCACGCACCGAGCCCGGCCTCCCGCAAGGCGAGCAAGGCTCAAGGAAATCACGCGCTAGGGGAAAGGGGCAAGGCCCGGTTTTTTATCCCATTTCCAACGCCATTTCCCGATAGGCTTCGCGCACCCTTTCTTCCGGGATGCTTTGCACCCCCCCTTCCCGAACCAGCTTAATCTGAGGATAGACCCCTGACCGACGGTCCACGCCTCCGGTGGCCGTGTCCGACTGTGCAGCCACCTCCAAAAGCTGAAGGGCCAATGCGATGGCCTCCTTCTCTCCCCGCTGGTGGGTAGGATAACCACTCCAGCGATTGATATAATGAAGCACACTCCGAACGGCCAGAGACCCAGATCCGCTGGTGGCAAAATCCACCGCCTGAAACTGGGCTCCGAGAGCATCGTAGAAGAAAATCTGCGGGTGTCCCTTGTGAAGAGCATCCACGGCCACCAAAATCGGGACCACCATTCCAACCCCTTGAAGCGCCCACCCCAAGTTGTCCTTGAGGAGTTTGCCCAACATCCTAACCTTGGCCTCCAAACTCAAAGGCTGAAGCTGGCTACGGCGATAGAACTCTACGGAATGCTGGAGCACGCGCGCCATTTCATACGCCGTAGCCGGTGTTCCCGCGATGGCAAGAACCGCGTAGCGATCAATTTCCAAAACCTTTTCCGCCCGGTCGTAAATGACGAGGTTTCCGGCGGTTGCCCGGCGATCCCCAGCAATGAGAGCCCCTTCGCGATAATAAAAAGCCACCACGGTTGTGGCCCCACTCGTGAAGGAGGGATCGTGTCGCAAGCCGGATTCCGGAGGGGTCGAAAAGAGCGAAACGCCCTTTTTCCGTAACAAATCCACAAAATCCCCATCCGGGGAAAGTACGGAAACCCCCGCAACCGCGGGCGATTCCGGTGCTTTCATTGCCCGGTGCGCTGCCGGTAACGACGGGCCTGGTCGGGATCCACCCGTCGCATTCGTTTGAGCAACTCTTCCGTGTTGGGCCGCTCCACGCGAGGAGCTTGGGGCCCGCTTCCGCCTCCCCCGCCAGGTCCGGGCATGGGAACCACCGGTCTTGTCTTTTGCGTCTGCTCTGGCATGAACATAAGGTTACCCCCTTAGCGTTGTGAATCAACCACTCATCGGTTGAAGCCCTAATTCTCTGACGACCTCTCCCAAATCTTGAGCTCGCTGAATGACTTCACAGTAGCGTTCAAGATCGGCTCCTGGAAAAGCTGAGGCCAGATCCATCCGATACATCTCCCCCCTGTGACGGAACGTAACATAATCCCACTGCACATTAATCAAATGATGGGAAAACTTTTGGATGCATTTGCCACGGACAAAAGCCCGAGAATGGCTTGGCGGCTGTTGGATGGCACGATACACGTCTTCTTCTCGGCACAGCCGCCGGATATGACCCGCAGCTTCCAGCATAAAGTACAATCCCTCCTCCCGATCCAAAAGGTGATACTCCAAATCCAAACTCTGCAACCACGGATCATTCCAATCCAATTTCTGTTCCTGCCGGAAGGTTTCCAAAAGCCATTTCTTGGCCACCCAATCCAGCCGATCCTTTAAAATCATTGGATCGTTGGCCAAGGTAAGAGCGATCTCCTTCCACGCCCGGCACACTTCTCTCTTTTCGGGATTGTCCAAGTCAAGCGTTCGCTCCACCCAGCACGCATACTCGTACTGTAACTCGGGTGCCGTGATCTTTCCTCCATTGGCCAGATCTACCTCCCAACGCAAGGATGGATCACGAGAAATCATCCGGTTCGCCCTCAAGGGGTCCGCCAAGGCAAGGTGCTTCGGAGCCCGATCGAACTGAAGTGCCTCCAACACCAAGGCCGTCGTCCCCACTTTCAGCCAGGTGGAAAACTCGGAAAGATTGGCGTCTCCCAGAATCACGTGGAACCGGCGAAACATCTTGGGGTTTGCATGCGGCTCATCTCGGGTGTTAATCAGAGGGCGCCGGTTCATCGTATCGATGCCCACAAGCTCCGTAAAGAAATCCGCTCGCTGGGAAATCTGGTACCCACCAGTAATGGTCCCATGATCCTCCCGCTCCCAGCCAAGTTTCCCTGCCCCAGCAAAGATCTGCCGCGTCACAAGAAACGGCAACATCCCTTCCACCAACCGCTCCCAGGGGATGGAACGGGGGATCAAATAGTTCTCATGGCAGCCATAACTGTGACCGGCAAAATCCGTGTTGTTTTTGTATAACCGTACGGTGTGACTCCGCCTCCGGCTAGCTGCCCGCGAACATTCTTCCAAAATCCTTTCCCCCGCCTTGTCCTGCGCCACCAGCTCCGCTAGGGTCGAGCATTCGGGGGTCGAATACTCCGGATGGGTATGATCATTATAAAACCGAGCTCCATTGCGCAGAACAAAGTCGCTTTTGATCTCCTCAAAACTGTACGGCCGTTGACGGTCTTGGGAAAAGAAATTCGCCTCGTCGGCGTCCTGCCGTAACTCCTTTACTCGAAATCCCCGGACGTCCTGATGGGGATCCTCGCGGGTGTAATCCCAAAGATTGGGACTGCCCAATTGTGCCGCCGCTCGAACCAGGTGAATAGACTCCTCTACAACATCGGCATCCGGCTTTTCTCTCACTGCGATCCCTACTTCGGTCTCCAAGCCAAAATATATGGACCAAGCGTGCCGATCCTTGTCCATACTCACCCCCTCCCTTTGTTCCTCTCCCGCACTGCGGGACCCGGTTTTGATAAAAGGGCCCCTACACCACGCGAGCAGCCTGCGAAGTCCGAAGGCGCACCGGGGAGATCTTAACCACATTTTCAGGATCGTAGTCGACCAGCTTGAGCCAGTCCTCCGTGATGTCCGTCGGCGGGAAAATGTCGTTTTCCTGGTACTCCAGATCCAGCGCCGTCAGAAAGTCCTCCAACCGAAGGCCCACCGCGGAAGGCTCCTGGATCGTGCGTTTGATCGCCAATTCCTTAGCACGCTCTACAATGGATGCAATAATGGCGCCACTGACCAGATCCCCACGGAAAAGATACTCACGCCGCCCACTCCGAAGAGTGACCTCCAAAAACTTGTTACTCTCTCGATGAGAGAACTGCTCGGCCACCACCTGTTCGATGATATGCTCGATAAGCTCTCGTTTGCTACCGCCAAATTGTTGTTCTAGCTCCGGAGCAAAAGGAAGATCCTCCGTGATATAAATCCGATAAATTTCCTTGCACCCTTCCCGGTCAGGCCGGTTTACTTTGATTTTCCGATCGATCCGTCCCGGCCGAAGGATCGCAGGGTCTATCAAATCAGCCCGGTTCGAGGCCAAAATGATGACCACTTCTCGCATCGACTCAATACCGTCCATCTCAGCACAGAACATCGGAACCAGCGTATTGAGAATGCTCGCATAGCGGCCCGCGCGACGCGTTCCCAAGATGGACTCGGCTTCGTCAATGAAGATAAACGGAAGATAACCCTCTTTGGCCATCTCCCTGGCCTGCGCAAAAAGCTCTCGAACCTGGCGCTCCGACTCGCCCACCCACATGTTGAGAATCTCCGGGCCCTTAACATGCATGAAAAATTCCTTGCGCTCTTCCCCTGTCATTTCCTTGAGCTTGCGCGTGAGATTATAGGCCGTCGCTTTGCCGAGCAGGGTCTTTCCACATCCCGGAGGACCATGGAGAAGGAATCCCTTAGGAACACTGTGACGGTACTTGCGAAAGAGATCGGCGTAAAGGAAAGGAAGTTCGACTGCGTCCCGCACCGCTTGGACTGCCTCGGCCTGGCCTCCAATTTTCTCCCAAGGAAGTTCCGGAACCGTCTCTAGCAAGTGGTGTTGAGCCTTGGGCGCGTTGACCACCTCCAGAGCCACTCGAGCTGCCGGATCGAGCCGAACTTCCAGCCCGGGCTTGAGCCTCTCTTTGGCAAGGGCAGAAGAACGAATGACGACCGAACTCCCCAATCCGCCTTCTTGCCCGACCCGCAGGCGATTCTCAGGAAGGATATCAAGAATCTTAACGACCGGCCCTGAACCATCGAATCCCAAATCTCCCACCACAGCGTAAGCCTCATTCAAAAGAACCCGCGTCCCTATCAGCAGTGTCTCCTGCGCAAGCCTGGGATCGACCGGGCAGTAGTACTCCGCCCCTCCCTGGACAACCAGCGCTGTGTCTTTCTTCGGAAGAGCTAGGAGCGTGCCTAACCGGTTGGCCGGCGAAGAAAGCTTATCGACCGCTTCATTGAGCTTCTGAATTGCCTCTTGAGCCTGCTCATTGGTCTCCTCCAGCTCCGCCACCCGCCTCCGAAGGTAATAGAAAGCCTCGCGGCAGCTGCTATCCATCGAGACCGATTGAGCAACTAGATCCACAATCTGAAGAGCCGAAAGCGAGTCGAGATTTTCAAAGGTCATGGAAGAGTCCGAGAGCCCGAAAAACTTGGGTTTCCTCGCCATGAGCTTCAACATAGCAATTCGCGCGCCATCCGCAATGCCCACAGCAAAGTTTAACACCCCCTCTCCAATCTAGCCTCCGCCCCGCTACCACTTGCTGGAAACAAGACATGGGCGGTTAGTTCCTCCACCACCCTCGCGGGGTTGTCGGCCTCAAGGATCGGACGTCCTATAACAATATGAGTCGCTCCCCGTTCGAAAGCTTCCCGAGCTGAACAGAATCGTTTCTGATCTCCTTTCTCCCAGCCCAAATCGCGAATACCCGGGCAAACCATCCACAAGTCTTTCCCCACGACCGCTCGGACGCCTTCAAGTTCCCAAGGGGAGCAGATGATCCCGTGGACGCCTGCCTCGCTGGCCAGTCGCGCCCAAGCCATCACGCGGTTTTCCACCGTTCCCGCCCAGCCAAGCTCCTCCCACTCCTTTTGGCCCAGGCTCGTCAAGACGGTTACCGCAAGCACCTGGGTGAAACTCCCCTCCACTGCTTGAACTCCGGCCCGGATCATCTCCCTTCCACCAGCGGCATGAAGCGACACCCAGCGAATGCCCAGCTCCGATGCCGCCGCCACGGCCTCATAGACCGTCCGAGGGATATCGTGAAACTTCAGATCAAGAAAAATTTCTATCCCCAATGCCCGTAACTCGTGGATAATGGAAGGGCCGTAACGGGTGAAGAGTTGACTACCAACCTTGAAGAACCTCACGTAGGGGGAAAGAAGCTCTACAAGCTTTAGCACCCGCTCTCTGTCGGAAAGATCGAGCGCTACGATAACGCGATCGGTTCCCAAGGAGGGAAACCCCATGTCCCATACTCAAGTCTTTGCACCCGCGAAAATCAATCTCTTCCTTCACATTTTAGGCCGCCGGCCCGACGGTTTTCATGAGCTTCGCTCCCTCATGGTGCCCATCTCCCTGGGGGACCGCTTGTCGGTTGAGCTCACCAGGGATGGCGGCGTTTCTTTTGCCTGCAATCAACCCAACGTGCCAGCAGGGAAGGAAAACCTTGTCGTGCAAGCCGCCGCTCTTTGGCTCAAAGAGTTTGGTCAAGGGCACGGAGTCCGCGTGTTTCTCCACAAAGAAATCCCCATTGGCGCCGGTCTTGGAGGCGGATCGAGCGACGCTGCAGCAACTCTTCTCGCCTTGCGGACTCTGACAGGCAACCCTCCGTCTGTGGAAGAACTGGTCCCTCTGGCGGCTCAATTGGGAAGCGATATCCCTTTCTTTCTTTTCCGAGCTCCCGCACTTTGCCTCGGTCGGGGCGAGCAAGTAACTCCCATCCCTTGGGAAGAGCCCCTCTTTGGAGTCCTTTTTTATCCGGGATTTCGTGTCCCTACCGCCTGGGCATACTCGGCCTATGATCGTGATCCAGCCATGGGAAAGCCCGGGCCCGTTTTCTTTTTTGGACAGCTGCGCAATGACCTCGAAAAGCCCGTATTTCGGAAATTCCTTTGGTTGCCGGCCGCCAAAACGTGGTTGGAGAACCAACCCGAGGTAGAAGGAGCCCTTATGTCAGGAAGCGGAAGCTCGCTTTTTGCCCTCCTGTCCGATCCCGAGCAAAAAGAGTCGCTCATTGGGAAATGGCACGAAGTTTTCGGCGAGGAGGGATGGGTCAAAACCTTTCAGGTCTTGCCGTCTGTCCCCCTGTGGCCTCCCCCCAGCCTTTGATCTTGCCTGGAGAGATTGCCCGGAGGATTTGTCTGCACCTCCAAATAAAAAGCCACGAGGAAAAACACGGTCCCCCAGCCCAGCCTTCCAGACCAAGATGGGATGCTAAGCCGGGCAGCGAGGAAACTTGCGTCTTGTCCATCGGCCTCCATGGGAAGCGTGGGTATCCCCCGGGATCAACGCCTTTTAGGCCCCCTGCTTGAAGGCCCCTCAACCCCAGTGGCCTATTTTTTCCTAAAAGGGCGCTTCGCCTTCGGTCCTTCTCGTTTATCTTTGCTTAGAAAAAACTTGCCGATGAATGGCACGATGCTCCAGAGCTCCACGACCACCCTTTGGGTCAACGAAATTTTTTATAGCATTCAGGGCGAAAGCACGTTCGCCGGCAAGCCTTGTATCTTTATCCGACTTGCGGGCTGCAATCTTCGTTGTACGTATTGCGATACCACCTATGCCTTTTCCGAAGGCGTACGGATGGGAATCGAAGAAATCCTCAACCAAATCCGCAGCTATCCTTGCCAGCTTGTCGAGGTCACGGGTGGTGAACCTCTCCTGCAGCACCCGGTCCTTTTGTTACTTCGACGCCTCTGTGACCTGGAGTATACGGTGCTTCTTGAGACAAGCGGCGCTCTGGACATTGCTTGCGTAGACCCCAGAGTGCACCGGATCATGGACCTGAAATGCCCCTCCAGCGGGGAATGCCACCGGAACCGTTTCGCCAACCTCGAACACCTTACCGCTAGGGACGAAGTCAAGTTCGTCATTGGGACCCGGGAAGATTTCGAATGGGCTCAATCCCAGCTCCAAGGGAGCTGGACCCAGCGAGTCGGTGCCATCCTTTTTTCTCCAGTCTTCGGGGTATTGGAACCAGCCCAACTTGCAGCTTGGATCCTAGAGAAGGGACTTCCTGTCCGCCTCCAAATCCAGCTTCATAAATTCATCTGGGGACCTAATGTACGAGGGGTTTAAACCCGCTTTCAAAGGCTATCCAAGAGTTTCCCTTTGGTAAACGTTCCCAAAACCATAGAGAACCATTTCCCTACCAAGGAGGATCGTCCGCTACGCCGGCCGAACAGCGTTCCTTGCCCCCCGACCGGACGTGCGCCCCATGCGGCCCCTTTGCGTCTCTTCCGAAACCCCGCCATGGAATCGACCATGCATCCCTCGTCCGAAGCCTCGCAGCTAGGCCGAAGGTGACATGACCGCCGTTGCAAGTGGGTACTACCGCCTCCCGCACTCACAGGTGTTCGCAAAGACTCAAAGCCTCTCCGGGCGAGGGCATGGGGCTACCCCATCCTAAAAACACGTGCCGTGACGACGCCTGTACTTGATCGCGCCCATGAGAGACGCGTAGTTCGAGTGCGACTTCGATCAGTTCGACTCCGGCAGGAAAAAGCCGCCTTGAGCAAATCGCGATCGCCCTAGCGGAGGCGAAGGAAACAAAGCAACGGGGCCCCAGCGGGATCCATTGACTCCAACGCGAATTTTCGCTTGCGAAGCTCCTATCGTTCCATCACAAGCGCCTTGCCCCATTTCGGTGTAAGGCTCGGGCGAGCTTTTTGCACGCAATAACCAAAATGCTTTTGCCCTCTTCCTTGCTCTGGCCATGGAGATTCAATCGGATGCCGCCGATTCTCCCGAGATTACCGAAGCCGTCCGTTGCGGCCAAGGGGAGATGATCCTTGTTTGTGTCGATCCCGACCGTTCCGGCAAGACGGCGCGTCACGAGGGAAACGGCTCGGCGGCTCGACACTCCAAACGCCCGCCACCCATTCCCGTCCGGCACGAAGCGGTAGCTCAACCGCAAATCCTTCCCGCTTCCGGACAAGTGTCTCGCTCTTCGTTGGCGCGGTCACCCTTCGGCTTGTGCCGAGCGCCGAAAAGATCACCTGCTGGCCCCAGGCGCAAGCGCACGCTTTTTAAGAACGAGGTAGTGTCTCGGGCTACCCATGTCCCCGGCACCCGCAACCGCAAGCCGATAGGCTCCCGGCCGCGGATACCGTAGATTGGCAGGAATGGTTACCCAGAGTCTTGTCCTTTCATCCGAGCACAGGGAACTGCCTCTTGCGCTCCCCCGGCCGATCTTTCTTCCCGTCCGCATGAGTAGCGTATCCGTTTTTTTGAAGAAAAACTCTTTACCCGAGAGAGCCCGCTTGAACCGAGACAGACGCACCCCCGGGGACTTCTGATCCGTTAGGAGCATGTCAAGCTTGGTCCGCAGGATGGCGAGCCGCCACTTTTGTTTCCGTGCAAAACGTTCGATTCTGGCTTCTTTTGCTTGAGCTTGCGATTGCCCCTTTCCGCTCTCCCAGACCCCCTCCTTACCCTCCTCAATCACCTGGCGCCACCTTTGCCTGAGCGAAGCGATTTTTC
>NZ_CAJNOB010000066.1 GCF_905250085.1 Candidatus Methylacidithermus pantelleriae | reverse complement strand
CCTTAAGAGCCAGGTATTGGCTTAGGATCCCCCATCCCCCGGGCAGCCGCAACCGCAGCCGATAGGCTGCGGTCCGTGGATACCTTGGTTTGGCCGCCCAGTTGCCGGCGGTCTTTTTCTTCCCATCGCAGCACAGAGAACTGGCTTTTCCACTTCGCTTGCCAATCTTCTTGCAAGCGGCGTGATGCGCATAGTCGTTTTCTTCCAACGAAAACTTTTTTATCGGAAGAGGCGGAGCGAGCCCAAACAGAGACGCACCTGCTCGGGACTTCTGATGGGCCAAGAGCGCGTCAAGTCTAGTCCGCAAGATGGCTAGCCGCCCCTTTTTCCCGTGCAACACGTTTGATTGCGGCTTCTTTTGCTCCAGCTTGGACCCGGAGCACATGAAACTCTCGGGCGGTGGAGTAAAAGCGCGTCAGAAAGGATCGCTTAAGCTTTTTTCGGAGAAACGCCAGCCTGCATTTGGGCAAAGAGGTTCCGCTGCGCCCGCCCCTAGAGCACCGCATAGGTGTTGAGCAACGTCCGAGCTTGGGCATCACAGCCAAGCGCTTCTGGTAAGGCACAACAGGAAGTTCGCTCATGCGATCGGTTCGAGCGCTTTCTTGGGCGCAATTCAGCGCAGAGCTCTTCCCCTAAAGCCTAGCCCACAGCCAAACGATCATCTCCTACGGGTCGCACACCCTATCGTCGGCCCTCTCATCCAAATGGACCACCAGGATCGATCGACTCTCTGTAGCCAATGACGCTTCCGGCTACTTGAAGCCGACACGCATCAGCCGCTTGCGCCACTCGACCAGGATGCCGCGGGCCTTTGGATCACAGAACTCCCCAACGAGCCCTCCGCGATGGCCCTTCACCCCAGAGCCAACCTTCTTGACGGCCTTGACGATCCGAAACTCTTTCCTTGAGAGCCAACTTGGAGAACCCAAACCAATTCTCTGTCTTCATCCACCTTTGCATCGGCGCTGGATACCCGCGCGTAGAGGGCCACGCCGTCGAAGCCACTCCGCCCCCCGCATGCATGGTTACCGTCCCGGTCAGCAACTATTCTCTGGGAATAGGCAAACACCCCTCCTTCCCTATCCCCCAAGCCGTCTTGCAGCGAAGACCCTGCCGCTTGGCCCACGCACTCAAACTTCATTCGGATTCGGATGTGCTGCGATGAATAGCGTTATGGGTCTCTATAGTTTTTTAGCTGCTGGCAACCTTCGAAGCTGGGCGATCCGTACGTTTGGGCGAACGCCCGCCGATTCCACATAAGCCAGCCTGAGGAGAAGTGTCCTCTCGGGGATGGTTTAAAGGCTCCCGTTTTTTTCCACGGTATACCCCCAACGCAAGCCCATGAGTTTAGCCGGGGAAGGAAGCGCCCCCGGTTACGGGTTAATCGATGGATCGATCCTTCTCTCCTACGCCGGATAAAGCAGACCCTGCCCACCGGCTTTTGCTCACGCCAGAACTCGTCCAGCCTTTTGGAGACTACGGTGCACAGTTCCCATCCGGCGAACTTGCTTGCCCGCGAGGCATCCGCTCGCAGGAGGGCTAACTTAGTCTTGTTGCAAAAACTCTTCCACGGTGAACCGCGAAGCCGATTGGGCCTTCCGGCGCAAAATACCGGTAGGCTGGATTTCCCAAGTGGGCGAAGCATCCAAACCCGACACAAGCATGCGGCCTGAATTTGAGGTCGCTCCCGTCTATCCCATTCGACCACTGTCTTGTGAGTTGTAAGGACGTTAACCAGGTATCGCTACTGACCCTTTCTAGCCGCATTTACCTTCCCTCTGTCATGAGCGCGTATGAGGTCTCTAACGATTGGTCCATCCTAAGCAAGAGTCTAACTTGCCCCCCTTGCAGGAACGATCAACGGTCCTCGCGGGTACCTGTCGATGGGCCGGACGATGCAAAAGACGTCTGCGACAGGCTTTGTCGGTTCCGATCTGGGAAGGGAAAATATCGCCACGGAGAGTGACGGCAACCAACGTTGCGGTCGGACTGCGCAAACCTACCGTCTCCGAAAGCCAGGAGCTTCGCCAATCGCTCGAGAAGCCACCAGCAGGACAAAAAGGTCCAAAACAATCACCCAAAGGATCAAACTCCTTTTGGGTCGGAAGACCCGATATCGCAAAGACACCTCTGGTGGGATTTCCCAAAAGCTTGTGCCCAAACACCGCCCGGGACATTCGTCGCCGGCCGAGGCAGTTGTCCAGTGTCTAAAGTCTTGCAGCCCCTACCGTGAGTGCCTCGCTGCGCAGGAGAGGAACAAGCTTCCAACTTTGAGCCGGGAGTGGTTGACCACTGGAGCATAGAAAGGCACCGGTCCATCCTTTTGACTAGACGCGTGCGGGCCATCGCTGTAATTCTATTCGC
>NZ_CAJNOB010000065.1 GCF_905250085.1 Candidatus Methylacidithermus pantelleriae | reverse complement strand
TTTCGGTTTTCTTGTAAAAATTTTGCGAGGAAAACCGGGCGGATTCGAAAACTCTTGTGGCGTTGCTCGTGACACCTCCAAGGACGATTGGGGATCTAAGAAAGAACCTTGGTTTTTGATGGAGGAAGGAAAAAGCCCGTGCAACTTGGGGACGCTCACGAGAGACGGAGCTTTGCGTATCTCACTTGAGCTAAGAGAGGCTAAGCTCCAAGAGCGATGGTCGCAATCTTCCCAAAACATTGCGAGCTTTGGCTTACCGACCGGAGTCAACTGATCCACGTACAAGGCAATGGGGTTCGGTAGGTGATTGCCGCAAAAAAATGCCCTAGGCCTTGAGCGATCGGGCCCGAGGGGAAAGCCAAGTGGCTTCTGCCCAGGAGCTATTGCTCGAGATTCGGAAAACGATCGCGAAAAAAGCCGATCCCGTCATACTGCGGAGCCCGGTCGGTTCGGTGCGCTCTCTTATCTGCAAGCCCATCAATACTTGGGAGTATTGGGTTTACCCTCCTCGCCTCCTTCTGGTGGAAACGGAAAGAGAGGAGCGGATCGCAGAAAAGGGAGCGATCGATGGACTCCTGCAGCCCGTCCCTCCCGGCCGGAAGTTTCCCCCGGAGCACTCGTCACTCATTCTAAGCCACTCGCCCAGGAAGAGCCGGAGTTTTTTGAGCTCAAAAGTTCCCGGGAGGTCTCTCCCGTGGATCCCTGCTGGGGGAGGCGACCCCAGTCTGCAATTCGACCCGGCTCTTTTCCCTGGTCTCCGGGCTCATCGCCGGGCTCCCAAGCGCAATGGATGTCAAAAGGCTTCCACGGAAGAAATCCCCCACAATGCTTCGTTGCCTTTACGCGATCCGACGTTGCCCGGCTTTCGCCCGAGGCAAATTTTCGCGGCGCATGCTTTGCAAAATACCTAAAGAAGGAAACCGAGCTCCTCCAAAAACTGGGCCTGCTTCCTCTTTTTTCTCACGGACCCAAGTGGATCAGGGAGACAGGACCAAACCATTCACCTACTCGGCTACGGTCATTTACCTTCAAACAGTGTCAAAGTTAAGCTAGGGATGCTGGGGTGCGCATGCGGAGAGGAGCGGAGGGGAGGGGCCCACCCTGGTGGTGACTCGAAAAAACGTTCCCTGCGCGAAACGGTGTTCGCACTGCGGGCAAATCAGGCTAGCGCTTTCGCTCTCCAAGAGAGCCTTTCGGTGTCGGGCCTTGCGGGTTTTCAGTGGACAGGGACCCCGATGTTTCGTTTCACTTGCTTCGTTACTGGCAGGGCCATCCCAAGGAACCCACCGGGAGTTCGCTGGAAAGTTACACCTGTGGACGTCACTCTGGCAGCAGAACGGCCTTGGGGCGGGCTACCAGCTATGGGGCGTGGACGGAAGGAAGCAACCGGTCATTGGGTTTTGCTAAAACAAAATAGATGACTGTGTGTTCCGGAACGGTGAACTAAGCTTGCGATCCGAAAGATCTCTCCTTGTAACCCTGGAACCAGATCCCAACGATCGGACGCCTGTAGCTAAACCTTGCCACAAACGTAGAAGAGGTTTTGCTTCCTGGTCCTGGGTCACGTAAACTCCTCAATCCACCGAAAGCCAAGTCCCTAGCCTCCGACCGTAAAGCCCATGGCTAGGCTTGCCTGTGCTCTTAAGAGCATGTTCCGGCGATCCAGCTTCGAAAGGCCATCGCCCTCTTTGCTCGGGCAGTATAAAGCGCGACTTGCTTTCAATAAAACCTCAAGCCTGTCCTCGCCAGTTGCCGCGGGTAGCTCTTCTGGTTTCTTTTTTTCCGGTTCTTCCGTTGCGCTTTTTTTCGCACAAAAGTCCACACGGAAACCCTTACCGGCTGCCTCTTCCCATCCAAAGTTATTAGCACCCTGGAAACCTTTTGAGTCAGCCGTAAAACGCGTTGTATGCATGCAAACAGGAACGGTCTGCAACGACCGTCGGCACACAGAACCAGTGACTCCTTCCCATGGATCGAAGCGACGTCAATCGGCGATCTCACGGTCATGGCGGAAAGACCACCCCATCGAGGACTCGCCAAACCCCTTGCGCCCGTGCCTGCGCATCCGCTTCCCCCTTAATCTCTTCGCCGGCTACCACCGCTAGTACGGAAACTCCAGTCGCACGATGGAGAAGTCCTGCTCGCCGTACCGCCCGTTCCACATCGTAGTTCTCCACCTCTCTTGACACTTCGACTACAAGATAGGTCGATTCGCCGTCCCGGCGTCCCTGCGCGATCACATCCGCATTGAGCACGTCCCCGGCCTCTTCTTCCGTGATTCGACCTGCCGCAACCGCATCACCCAACACGTCCTGCAGTTCTCCAGGATCCATCACTGAAATTCTCTTAAGAATGCGTTGGAAAAAGGAATACGCCCGTTCCCGATACCGGCGTTCAAGATCACTGCCTAGAAGACTCCCCACACGATCCTCTAGGGTCCCAACCCGTCGCTCTAATTGCCTGTGCGCTTCAACCAGGTCCGCCAACTGTTCCTCGATCCGCCTCTGAGCCTCAGCCAGCTCTCCCATCCGCTCCTCCGATCGCCGCTGGGCTTGAGCCAACTCCTCTAACCTCTCCTCCGTCCGCCTCTGAGCCTCAGCCA
>NZ_CAJNOB010000064.1 GCF_905250085.1 Candidatus Methylacidithermus pantelleriae | reverse complement strand
GATAGTCGGCCTCGACTGATTCGGTTTGTTCGATGGGTTCTTCTGGACTCGATGGAATCTGGCGAAGAGAGTCCGTTACTGTTTGATGAACCTCTTGAGAATGGAGGTGCGGAGGAGTAAAGGCTTTCGCAGCCGTTTGGAACCGCTCGGCTCTGGTTTTTTTCCTGATGTACGACTGCGAGATGCGTTGAAACTGAAGAAGCGCTGCGTTTAACGCTACCCGTTCGGCAGGATCTTTTCTCCCGGAACGGATTTTCTGCACAATATCCTGCGCGCACTGCAGGCAGTAATCGTAAATCTGCCGGTGGTCGTGCTCCCTCCAAATGGAAAGAAGCTTTCGGAAAGCTGTCAATTTGGTCGTTGTCCTCTGCGCATCCCAATAGGCCTCGTACAGTTCTCTTGCGATCTCTATGGGAGGGAGGTTTTCGTACGTGTTCATGGCGCGAGTTTAACTTGTTGGCGCTTCTTCTTCAACCCTTTCCTCTCCGGGGACAGTTTCTTGCATGACTTCGTTACGCAGCCATTTGGGAGCAAGCTTCATAAGTTCCTGAGCCTCTGGAGTGAAGCCGTATTTCTTGAGGATGTACCTTTGCCATTCGGGAGGAAGTTCTCGGAACATACGGTGGACGCGTTTCTCTTGATTCGGCCCCTCGAATTCTTTCGCGAGGTCCGGATGTTCCGCAACGATTCTTGTGGCAGTTAGCGTGTCCCCTCTATCCCTTGCCTGGATGAGTTCACGGATTGCACGTGCATGTTCGCCAGCCTCGAAGCTGTGGGACTTTATCCCGTACGCGCTCCAAAGCTTGGAGACCTCCTCGTACACTGGGCTATCGTAGATGGTGATTCGTGTAGGACGGAACCCGAGGACCCCGGACACGGCCTCCCAAGGACTTGCTTCTCTACCTTCCCTAACTCGGTGGATCAGATTTTCGATGGGCAGAGGAGTGGCGCTTTCAAGAACGTGCTCAATAGCAAGCCATGCAGCCTCGATCCTTTTGCGTTGGTCCACGGTCCAATCCTCGGGATAGACAGGATGCCCCAGAAAATCGCGGTTTGTGGCTAGCTCGATTACGCTGCGCCAGAATGGGGTGACTTTTGAGGAGAAAGACTCCCACAGAGACCAGAGGCTTGGATATCGCCCGATGTTTCGAATGTGGAAGAGTTCTTTGTGGTAGGTGATCGGGGAGATGGCGTTCCAAGATCCATCCTCGTTTTTGGTGGTTTTGATGTCGAGAAAGTCCTCCAGCTTTTTCGGAAGCTCTCCTGTGTTGTAGTAGTTGATCCCCGCAATAATGGTTGGAAGGGTGATGGCGTAGACGAGATTCCCTAGGAATTCTTGCGTCTCCAGCCAATTGAGCCTCTCGCCGTGTGCTAGCTTCCAAAGGTATCCGGCTTGTCTCCCTACTCTTCGGAAAAATCCTATCTGCCACGGGAGCGAAACCATCATTGCTCCGAGGCTTCGAGAAAGAACGGGATCCCAAGCCTTGGCGTGAATATCCCAGGACGCTTCCCCAAACCAATCCAAAGCCATATCGCGGATCTTCGCCATGCGGTCCCAATACTCGGGAAGTTCCTTATGGAGATGCGGTTCTCTTCGGTACATCTCCTCGATGCGGTTTAAGGCCCACTGGATTTTGTACAGTGGCACCATCTCGGAGAAGACGAAGTTCTGGAGCTTAAAGAACCCCAGCCTGTCCAGCTGTTCGTAGAGCTTCCCAAAGGTTTTGCCGTAGATCTGCTCGAATCTCTCTCGGGTGAGCGGACCTGCAAATTCTCCAAGCTCCTGGAGCACACTTTCTCTGTGCGTGACGGGAATTCCTGCATCCTCGAGATGACCAACTATCGACCGCTCCCACTGGTTTAGGTCCTCGAGTTTCTTGCGGCCGTAGAAGTAGTCGACGACACCTGGCGCTTTCTTGCGGAGCTCCGTGGTAAAGAGGTTGCTCAAAGCTTTCATCCAGTGGACCCCTCTGGATTCGTACATGAATGTCGAGTAGGCCATGTGGAATCCGTGTGCCATAGCACCGAGGGAGAAGGAGATTGGCATGGAAACGCGCTTAATGCCCCAGAGTCCGCGAATGAACTGGGAGGCAACCGGGGACATTTGCGGAGCCATAAACGCTCGGTTGTAGAGCTCCAGTCCGTCGTTGGTGAGGAAGTAGCGTTGTCCGATGGGTGACCGAACCTCGTTGGGGTACATGGTCACATCGAATTCGCTTGCTGTCTTTTCCTCCGCAATCTTCGCCATTCCGGCTTTCCGCAAGTATTCAAGCGCCTTCGATCTTCCTAGCGACAAGAAAGCTCGGTAGGCATAGAGCCTGGCGATGGCTTCGAGGTTCCCGTCCGCGTAAAGTTTTAGGTGCGGCCACTTTCTTAGGACTTCCTCTGCCTTGGGGAAATCTCGAGGTTTGGATGGCTGACCTAACCGGAACTTGGGATCGATCTCCCACCAGGGCACGTCATACCTACTGTCGACGTAGGCGTGGTAGACGTAGTGTCCTCGGTCCTCCCAATGAATCCCCTCCTTTTCGAGCATCTGCCGGATGCCTTCATAAAAGCCTTTGTAGTACTCTGCGATCCGGCTTTCGATGGGATTGAGCTCGTCCTCAAGGTGCTTTCGTTCCAGTGGGTTATTCTCGTCGAGGTACTCAAAGATCTTATCGTTTACCTGTTTGTTATTACGTAAGAAAAGCTCTCGGTTGATCGAATGCCTGTCGTACATGGAGTTCCGAAGGTCTTTCGCCTGGGTGAGGAGAGATTCAAACTGTTGCCA
>NZ_CAJNOB010000063.1 GCF_905250085.1 Candidatus Methylacidithermus pantelleriae | reverse complement strand
ATGCTTGACTGGACCAACAACGAAGCTGCCGCCAATGCGGCGCGCGCCATCCATCCCGCCCTCGCACCGGATCAGGCACCCGCTGCCGATGCGACAGGCCTTGGCAATATCGTGCGCGGCGGCGGCCGTGTGCGCGTCGATGACAAGGCGATGATCAACGCGCGCGCCGACGTCAACCAGCTCCTGCCGCTTAAATATCACTGGGCCTGGGAGAAATATCTCAATGGCTGCAACAATCACTGGATGCCGACAGAGGTGTCGATGCAGGCGGATATCGCCCTGTGGAAATCCAGGGACGGGCTGACCGACGACGAACGCCGCATGATCAAGCGCAATCTCGGTTTCTTCGCCGCATCCGAGTCCCTCGTTGCCAACAATATCGTCCTTGCCATCTACCGGCACCTGACCAATCCGGAATGCCGCCAGTATCTCTTGCGTCAGGCTTTCGAGGAAGCCGTTCACACGCATACGTTCCAGTACATCGTCGAGAGTCTCGGGCTGGACGAGGGCGAACTTTTCAACATGTACCGCGAAGTGCCGTCGATCACCGACAAGGCGGCATGGGCGCTCAAGCACACGCAAAATCTCGACAACCCGGAATTCAAGACCGGCACGCCCGAGATGGATCAGCAGTTCCTGCGCGATCTCGTCGCTTTCTACGTCATTTTCGAGGGCATGTGGTTCTATACCGGCTTTGCCCAGATCCTGTCGCTCGGCCGACGCAACAAGATGGTCGGCATTGCCGAGCAGTATCAGTACATCCTGCGCGACGAGAGCATCCACATGAATTTCGGTATCGATGTGATCAACCAGATCCGTCACGAGAATCCGCATCTGTGGACGAAAGCCTTTACCGAAGAATTGCGCGGGATGATCAGGGATGCGGCGGAACTCGAGGCGTCCTATGGCCGCGATACGATGCCGCGCGGTTTCCTTGGATTGAATGCCGCCCTTTGCGAAAGCTATATGCACTTCATCGCCAATCGCCGCTGCGCCCAGCTTGGCCTTGCCCAGGTCTTCCCCGATACCGACAACCCGTTCCCGTGGATGTCAGAGGCGATGGACCTGAAGAAGGAAAAGAATTTTTTCGAAACGCGCGTCATCGAGTACCAGAACGGCGGAGCGCTGGCATGGGATTGATGCAGAGGATGCCTGCTCCCGAGGACGTGTTCGTCGCCTGGCTGATACGGCAGCCGGGGAATGTCGATCTTGTCGCTGCGGCCAGCGCCGAGGTGGCGCGGCTGCGCCCCTATGCAAGCCATCCGGGTGCCAAGCGGCTGCATGATCTCTTCTGCGCCCTGATCAGCGAGAAGAGCGCAGCGATGCGGCAGAACGGGACGCCGCAGCTGCGACAGAATTTGCCGCCAATGGAATTGATTTGTTGACATAAAGATATCTTTATGTGAGTTTACGTCTCCCATCCCGAGGTGGCCAAGAGGCGTTTGAGTCATGAATATTGCAGTCGATAATCTGTTCGGTCCCATGGGTGCTCCACGGGATGGCTCAGAGGTGTTTGAAGCGCTGACCAAGGCGGCGCAGGAACGCATCCTGATTCTCGACGGAGCCATGGGCACGCAGATTCAAGGCCTCAGCCTGAACGAAGACGATTTTCGCGGCGAACGCTTTGCCGATTGCTCCTGTCACCTGCAGGGCAATAACGACCTCCTGATTCTGACGCAACCCCAGGCCATCGAGGATATCCACTACGCCTATGCCATGGCCGGTGCGGACATTCTCGAAACCAACACCTTCTCGTCCACGACCATTGCCCAGGCTGACTACAGCATGGAAGAGGTTGTCTATGAGCTGAACCGCGATGGCGCCCGCCTTGCCCGCCGCGCAGCGATCAAGGCCGAACAGAAGGACGGCAAGCGCCGCTTTGTGGCCGGGGCGCTCGGACCGACGAACCGGACTGCATCCATTTCGCCTGACGTGAACAATCCCGGCTATCGCGCCGTTACCTTTGACGATCTGCGCATTGCCTATGCGGATCAGGTGCGCGGCCTGATGGACGGCGGCGCCGACATCATCCTCATCGAAACGATCTTCGACACACTGAATGCCAAGGCTGCGGTGTTCGCCACGCAGGAAGTCTTCGAGGAAAAGGGCATTACCCTGCCCATCATGATTTCGGGCACGATCACCGATCTCTCAGGCCGCACATTGTCCGGTCAGACGCCGACAGCATTCTGGCATTCCGTGCGTCACGCGGAGCCCTTCACCATCGGCCTGAACTGCGCGCTTGGCGCCAATGCGATGCGCGCCCATCTCGCTGAAATCTCCAGCGTTGCCGACACCTTTGTCTGTGCCTATCCCAATGCCGGTCTGCCCAACGAATTCGGCCAGTATGACGAAAGCCCCGAGGCGATGGCCGCGCAGCTGGAAGGCTTTGCCGAAGAGGGGCTGCTGAATATCGTCGGCGGCTGCTGCGGTTCGACGCCCGACCACATCCGGGCGATTGCCGAGGCAGTCAGCAAATATCCGCCGCGGCAGATTCCCGAAATTTCCACCCACATGCGCCTGTCCGGCCTTGAGCCGTTCACGCTGACCAAGGACATTCCCTTCGTCAATGTCGGCGAACGCACGAACATCACCGGCTCGGCCAAGTTCCGCAAGCTCATCACCGCAGGCGACTTTGCCACGGCTCTCGACGTCGCGCGCGACCCCCCCCCCCCCCCCCCCCCCCCCCCCCCCCCCCCCCCCCCCCCCCCCCCCCCCCCCCCCCCCCCCCCCCCCCCCCCCCCCCCCCCCCCCCCCCCCCCCCCCCCCCCCCCCCCCCCCCCCCCCCC
>NZ_CAJNOB010000062.1 GCF_905250085.1 Candidatus Methylacidithermus pantelleriae | reverse complement strand
CAGACTTGGATGACAGGATGTAGGGGAAGCGAGTGTTGCGGCTGGGATTTGTTTTTAGAGATTGTGCGGACTAGGAAGATCTCAACGCGCATGAACAGCTGCGGATCGATCCAGCCCTGACTCATTCGACTGACAACAGGGATCTGAAAGCAGCCCTGGATATGGGCGCGGCGGACATCTTGCTCCACAGAGATCACCTGGAGTGCTTTTTCTCTGGTTACTGTTGGTTAATTGGCCCTCTAGGTCGCTGACGAGTTTCAATCCCTCATAGGTAGGCTCCAAACCGTCAATGGGCGCCACTTCCCTCACAAGACCGTCATGTTTCGATCCCTCATAGGTAGGCTCGAAATGATTCGTATTGGATCGCCATGTCGTTACCCCAGCTCGTTTCAATCCCTCATAGGTAGGCTCCAAATCAAGACTTTTAGCACCTCGACTCGCTTCCGTCAAGCGCCCCGCTCGCCTGCTCCGTACCCCTGGCTCCACGTCATCCAGGGTCCGAGGTTTCAAGAGCTTCTCCGGACCACACAGGCCGGCGTCGATCCCTCCGCTCCAATGACCAATCGGTGACCGACGCCACAAAGGGTCCTCAAGACGCGCACCTAGATGAGCCACTCTGGTTCCCCTTTCGTAACCCCAAGCTATCCCGTGTCATCCAGTTCGCTGAGCGCAGCACATAAAACAGTACGCTGTCCTCCGATTCGTTTATAATCTCCCGTGCCTCCGTTTTGAGACGCTCAAATTGACTTTGGTTCAATTCGCCCTCCACCACGGAGCGAAAAACATTCGCCCTACTGAAACACCAGTGCGCACAGAGAAAGAAGAGTTCGCTACTTAGAGCTTAAGCCTGCATCCCACTCCATCTATCATTGCCCATTTCGTCTGAGGTTTTTAGCCGAACGCCGATTATGCTTCAAACTCGATCGGCGGGCTATTTTTTGCCAGATTCGGCAAGAGAACCACCATGCTCGCCGGACCTCTGTACAGAAGATGCGTTCATGTTTTCTTCCTGCCTAATGTCTCTCCGCAGTTCCACGCATCCAAATCCTTGGCTATTTTTTGACCCTATTCCTGCGTCAAGTGCCATACGAAAGTACGGTTGAGGAGCCCGCAGGTGGTACGACCCGATCCATCCTTTCATAACAGTTCCTTTGTATAGGACCACGTGAAGATTGCGTGAACCTACTCGATAGGGAGGAAACAATGCTCCGTCCTCAGGGATTTCCTCACCTGTCCAGATCCGAACCTTGCGGCGAAAGTTGCTCAGCACCAAGCGCTCAAATTCCTTTTCTTGCGGAGCGTAGTAATACGTTTTTTTTCTAACCCTCTCTCGTCAAAAGCGTGCTATACACCGTAACCGGCGAAAGCACGCGCAAAATGACTACCTCCCGGTAAGGCGCTTGAAACTCTACCTCGACTGACTCTACCACAAACTCAGCTGAGCCTATGTGCAATCGACGATTCCTCACCAACTGACAGGCAAAAGACTCTAGGAATTCCACGATAGGAGACGCAATTACAGGTCGAAGCGGACCTTTAGGCTCTAGCCACCCGTCCGTCAACGTGCACGGCTCCAAAAGGCGCGAAAAGGTAAAAAGTTTCAGGCGACGCTTTCGATCTCGGACTCCTTCTTCGTGAAAAACCTGAGCCAAGTACTCGTCGAGATTTCGATAGATTACCCCCTGCACAAACTCGTTATAATGAATCGGGAAGCGCGCATCTTTGCCATGTGCATTCAGTGTGAGGACAAGCCGCATCGCTCCGCTTTCTCCTCTCGGTTACAAGGCTTCATCCCAAGCGCTTCTTCCGTATTCGGTGAGGCATTGGAATCTTCTCCTAGCACGCGTGGGTTTAGATCCAGCCACGCTGCAGCGGACTTAACATCCCACTGTCCGGAAAAAAACAAAACTTCTCCGAGATCCGCGAATCCTACGAGGCCTTTCAGTTTGGTTAGCTTCCACAGCTGTAGAGTAACCAACGAGCCATAACCTCTGCCAAAAAGAGAAAAGCCAAATCGGCCAGCTGGTAGCTACCGCCCAAGTTCCCTTCCTGTTAACGTAGTTGCTCAAAAGCGCACCACCCCTCCACCAGCCTTGGGTTTCCACACTCACCCCCATCCGGTCGCTTTTCTCGTCGATTCGGTAGATCTTACCCTCTCGCCGTGTGGCGAGGTCAACCACTAAACTGTGGGAGTTTCCCAAGGCCCTGACTCCCTATCCGTGAGACGAGAGCGCAAGAGCTGACCGTTTTGGTCGAGGTTGGAAGAAAAGCCTCTGAACCGCTCTTAGGCTTCGAAAGAGAATTTGCCTAAACCACTTGGCTCCTTTCTTCCCGCGTCACCACGATCTTTCTCCTTCCCCGGACAAACTTTTGCCTAAAACAAATATCTTACTGAGCTAGCGCTTGCATTTCCCTCCTGTGCTACTCCAGGCGCCAAAGGTTCCCAAGGATTGCGCTCCAAGGTCCCGGAGAAGGCCCCACTAGGAAGTCCGTTTGCGATCCATTCGAAGAGATTAGGCTCGATTGGCGGTCAAAAAGATTATGCCCGGAACAAAACCCCCGACTCGGGCAAAGATCGTTGCGATTGTGTAGAAACGTTTTTGACGGGCGGTTTTCGGCAAAAAGAGGTGACCAGGGATAGGAAATTTTTGTGTCCCCTGCCCTACGCCCCGCCTCTCGGTAGGCACAAAAGCCGGAGCTTGCGTTCGCTGGACGAATTGCGGTATCGAAAGCAAAGTCCGATGCGGTGGCCCGCGAGGCCATGGAAGGATGTGGAGGCGGAAACCCGGTTTTTACACAAAAGATGGGATCTTCTCAACGGTGAAACCTCCCTCCTTTCCCCTAGATCCTTCTTAAGCATCTCTGAACCTCCCAGTGCAACCCATGCATTTTTCGCGTACGCTAGGTGCGATTTATCTAGGGGA
>NZ_CAJNOB010000061.1 GCF_905250085.1 Candidatus Methylacidithermus pantelleriae | reverse complement strand
TGCTCCTTGTCCTCTGGTCGGATGCACGGAAAATTAAGGCACTTTCTGGGGCTCTGCAAAGGAAGCTTGCTCCTGGCTCTTCTGTGCGTTTTGCAGAGCATCGCTAGGGCTTCCGACGTGACGCAACTCTCCATTCCCGCTTCCTCTTCCCATTTGAAATACCGATTTACTCTGGATGAATTTTGTCAGGAGATCCGGTCGCACAATCCCCAGTTTCTGAGTGCCTACAAAAGCTACCTCTCCGCGAAAGCAGTCCCCCCCCAACTTCTGGCTCCAAACAATCCCCAGCTTGGCATTATCCAGATGCAGGCTCCCGGCCAGCCTGAGTACACCCTTGCTCAGTCCTTTCCCTTCCCGGGAAAAAAACGTTTGGCCGCTGCCATTGCGGATTCCCAGGCCAAATCCTTAGGTTGGCAGGCCGAAACGCTGTACGTCCAGCTTGTGGCCCAAGCCAAAACCCAATTTTTCCAACTCCTCTCTCTCCAACGCCAATACCAACTGAACGAGGACAGCATCCAACGACTCGAACAGATGAAACGAGTTACGCAGGTACGGTATGCCCAAAACGCAGCTGCCTTTGTCGACTTTCTCAATGCCCAGGTAGCAGAAAGCAGCGCGGAAACCAATCGCTTTAGCTTGCAACGTCAAATTGATACCACACGAGCCACGCTCAACACGTTGATTGGCCGAGATCCCGGCTCTCCGCTGGAGGTGATCGGGACGATTCCCGAGACACGAATCGTTTCCATCCCGTTGCGACGCCTCAAGGATTGGGCGCTTGTTTACAACCCGGCTATTCGGAGCGGTCTTCACCAAGTCAAAGCGGCGGAAGACAACGTCCGGCTGGCAAAGCTCGCCTACTTCCCCGATTTCCAGATCGTGGGATCCCTTGTAAGCAACCAGGCACCCTTTTTTTTCACTCCAGTCAACGGTTATGGGGTTGAGCTTGACGTCATTCTTCCGTTTTGGTTCTGGCGCAAGGAGAAACATGGTGTAGAACAGGCCAAGTACGCTTACGATGCGAGTCAGGCGGCTCAACTCTCGTTGGTTCAACAGACGGAGCTTGCAGTCGAAAGTGCCTACAATGCACTCGCTCAAGCGGTCAAACAAGTGGATTTTATCCGCACGCGACAACTCGAAGAAGCCAGAGCAGCCTATCGGCTTGCACTAACCAACTATGAAAGTGGGACGACCCCTTTCGTAAACCTTTTAACGGCTCAGGACACACTTCGAACGACGGAACTTGCTTTGGCTCAAGGGGAAGCCAACGCGGCTCAGGCATACCAAGCTTTGACCGCCGCTATTGGCGTTGATCCCATGAGGCTCGCTGCGCTTTCAAAAGGTCACCGGGAGGTCCGACCGGGACAAAAGGTTGGTTCTCCATAGGAGTCGACTCGCATGAGCATCCTTCAGAGATGCTTAGCGTTGGAGCCAAAGTCGACCCATTTAGAGAAATGGGGCATGTTAAGTTCTTCTAGGTCTCACGCTGTCAACCGTTGATCCCTCCATGGTCTTTCCTCTCCCTCCCTGGCAGAAAATCCGCAAAGTCGCCGCCGCCCTGCTTCGAGAAAGGAAACGCAGCGGGTTAGTCCTTGCTGGGGCCGCCACTTTGGTTTTTTGCGCGCTCATTCTCTCGCATCAGACGGAAAGAGAAAAGAAAGAGCTTTCTCTTCCTAGCCGGTTAGCTCGCGATACCATTCCACGGCCGCCGGAAGAATTTAACAACGACTTTGTGCGCGCCGAGCGGGGACAATGGATGGATGTCCCCCTGACGATCCCTGTTCCCGGTAAGCTGGCCTTTAATGCCCAATACTCCTTTCTTTGCTCTGCTCGCACGGCCGGTCGGCTCGATCACATCCTTGTTTTTGAGGGAGCCGAAGTGCGCCAAGGAGATGTTCTGGCCGAACTGTATAGCCCTGAATTCATTTCCGCGGAAAAGGAGTACCTTGTAGCCCGGGAGACTATCCGTACGATTAGCAAACTGCACTCCGCGGAACTCAAAGCCGATGCGTCAGCAACCCTCCAAGCTGCAAGAAATCGCCTCAAGGTCCTAGGGGCCGCCGATCAGGACATCGAAGAGCTAGACCGGACGGGCAACGTATCCCTCTACCTCAAATTGCGAGCTCCTATTTCTGGAACCATTGTTAAGCGTAACATGGATCCCGGCGCCTTTGTTAACACGGGGGATAGCTTTATGATGATCGCGGATCCTACCAAGCTGTGGTTTTTCGGGAATGTATTCGAACGAGACTATTCCAAAATTCGTCTGGGACAAAAGCTCATTCTTTATGTTCCTGCTCTCGGGCAAAAGCAGTTTACAGGTGTACTAAACTACATCGCTCCCAGTCTCGATCCCGCTACCCACACGTTACCGATCCGGTGCGATGTTCCCAATCCGACAAAGGAGCTGCGCCCGGAGTTTTATGTGGAAGCCGAACTTGTCGTTGGCTATGCCAAAGCTGTTGTTTTGCCACGCTCTGCCCTCCTTCATGAAGGGGATCAGGCTTATGTCCTTGTTGCGCAAAAGAAGGATTATCAAAAACGGGCTGTTGTTGCTCAGAGCTTCGGAAAGGACAAAGTGGCCATCCTCTCTGGCCTTCGGGGAGATGAAGAGGTCGTCGTTTCGGGCGCCATTCTTTTGAATCAAATGTTGCTTAACCCGTAAAAGCTATTGTCCCAAGGACAGAAGCGGGAGAAACGCTTGCTTACTATGCAGTCCCGACTGGTTCGTTACCTCGTTTTACCTCGCCGTGCCGTCGTAGTTACCTTGGCCCTCGTTCTCCTCGCCTGGGGGATCCATTCCTTCAGGCAACTTCCGATCGAGCCCTATCCCAATATTTCCCCAATGAATGTTCAGATCATCACCCAATGGCCAGGCAGGAGCGCCCTGGAGGTAGAGCGGCTTTTGACTATTCCCATCGAGACTGCCGTTGCCGGTGTCCCCAACCTTAAAGCTCTCCGTTCCATTTCGCTCTTCGGCCTTTCTGTCGTAACTCTTCAGTTCCATGACTTTGTCGATAGCTTTCATGCCCGCCAGGACACAAGCCTCTTTCTAACGAATGGTGTATCCTTACCTCCCGGAGTTACACCCGTACTGGGTCCCGATAGCGACGCAGTCGGCGAAGTCATGCGTTATGCAGTCATCGGTGATGGCGTAGACCTCATGACCTTAAAAACTTGGCAGGATTGGGATATCC
>NZ_CAJNOB010000060.1 GCF_905250085.1 Candidatus Methylacidithermus pantelleriae | reverse complement strand
GTGCAAACCCGAAAGAGCGGCGCACCCACTCGGGACTTTCTCTTCGGCCAGCAACGCGTCAAGCTTGGTCAGGAGGATGGCCAGCCGGCGCTTTTTTGTTGCAAACCGTTCGATCCCGGCATCTTTTGCTGGGGCTTGCGGATCACCTTTTCCCTTTGCCAGATCCGCTCTATAGCTTCCTCAATTAGCTGGAGCCGCTTTTCGCCGACCAGAGCGATCTTTCCATCGAGCTTGCGATCCGGAAGGCATGAAACTCTCTGGCGGTCAGGCCAAACCGCGGGCAGAAAGGGTCGCTTAAGCTTTAGCGAAACACGAGCCCGCAGCCCGCAAAAACCCCCCTCCACCCGCCCGCAAAGCGCCGGATAGCTGTCAAGCAGCGCCCCCTGCTCGGGCGTCACCCGCAACCGCGGTCTCATAGGGGAAAACAGGGAATCAGAGCGCGCACGATATCATCGGTCATCTCATTGGGATCCCCCACGAGGATCGATCGACTCTGCGTACCCAATACTCCTTCCAGCTCTTGCAGCTACTCGAAACCGAAACGCATCAGCCGGTCGCGCTACTCGACCATTATAATGCCAACCTTCGGATCACAAAGAGTCCCATGAGCCCTCAGCGATGGCCGTTCCTCCCGCAGCCAACCTCCTTGACGGCCTGAACGATCCTCAACGGTTTCCTAAAGAGGAAACTCGGAGAACCCAAGCCAACTGCCTCTTTCAATCCGCTGGTTCATCGGCGCTTGCACACCCGCGCGTAGAGGGCAGCCCCATCAGGGGGTGCTGCCTCCGCATGGTCGATTACCGTTCCGGTCGGCAACTCTCCTGCGGGAACGGGCAAATGCCCCTCCTTCCACATCCGCCAAGCCGTCCTGCAGCAAACGCCCTACCGATTGGCTTATGCACTCTAGTTCATTCGATACTGCCATGAACAGCCTTATTTGACCCTATGTCCCCCATATTGAGCTATTGGCAACCCCCAGACGGAAGTGGGCAGACTTTCTTCACGAGATAAGGCCCGTGGCTTCCCAACTGCAGTGTTTCTGTGACAAGGGAAGTTTCCCCAACAAAAGCCCTGTGTACCAAGGCACTCTTTTGCCAAAAGCTTGTAACCCGGTCGATCGAACCGGCCCCAGTAGGCCGTTTTCCTCGTAAATGGACAAAAGCCTCTCCCTCATTGGCACAAGGTTTCTGTCCCTGCAGTACTTGGCTCAGCGGCTGACGACTCAAAGGAGCCGTCAACGCGGCAACGCCTTTTTAGGAGGGATTTTCTTCCGGCGAGGGTTTAATGTTATGGGAGGTACATCGTGGGCTGCGCCGAAAACTCGAAGAAAGGAGGTCCACCGCATGAAGCATCCATCACTCAAAAGGGATTACTTACTTCTATGGGTACCCATAGCCGTAGCTTGGCTTTTGGGTCCTTTTATCAGCTGGGCTTCTCCCCAGAGTGACCTTCGGGCCGGTTGGCAAATGACCACCAAGGGAATCCGATTGTCCGTGGGTGCTGCGACCCCACAACCCGAGCAAAACCTTCTGGCAGCACCCATCAACCGGGCAATCTCCTGTCCCCACATGACGGAGGTAAGCCAATCGGTTCGGGTTTCCTGGGATAGCAAAGGACGGATAGTGCAGGAACGTTCTACTGCCCTGTGGCAGAGCAAGCTGGGAGGATGTCAGATAGAGTGGAGAAGAAACGGCTCCGCTAAAACTGTAAGGCCCACGATGGTTTGTCCCAATGGGAGCCTTTCTCCAGCACAGTGCCACGACATGCGCTCCTAGCCGTTCAACCTGGCAGGGGGTCTCTTCTCCGTTTCGCCAAGGCAAGACCTCCCGTGGGTTCGGTTACCGTCCGCGCTTGAGGCCAAGGGGATTAGCTGTTAAGAGCACGCGCTCAAGGCTTTCCCCTTGGCCTCAGCGAGGCCAGCTCGAAAAAAAGGTCAAGCGAGTTTTTGCTGCTAGGATATAGGTGCGGTGACAATGGAAAGCCCAAAACCAAGGGTATGCTTGACCTTGCTCATTAGCGTCCTTGTTTTCTTCGCTTGTGCATGTACCTCCCCGTCGTTGCCGGGTCGATACCTTGGTCATTGGAAAGACTTAGACGGGTCTGACGTCTCCGCCGAATTGGTCCTTACCCCCGACGGGAGGGCTTTCATGAACCTTCAATCGCGCTCCGTATCAGGTGGGATACGAGCTACATCCTGGGAGGCCCGTTATCGGGTGGAGGGCAGTAGGATTGTAGTGGGATCCGAAGGGACCACCTACGCCATCCTATTGCGCAAGGGAAAGGAAATAGTGGATCCCAACCACCTTTCCGGAGGAAAGCCGATTCTTTTCGAAAAACGGGAGGGATATTAGTACATCGGCAAGCGAAGTCCAATCCCTTGATCTTTTACACTGCGCTACGTTTTTTCCTTCCGTCTAAGGGGTGCTTACCAGAATGTCACCCACCCGATGGATTTTACGCCAAAAGGCAACCACCGAAGGAATGCCGAAGTTCCCGCTTTCAAGAAAAGCCAGATTGGGAAAGCCCTTGTCGCCTGTTCCGCGAGGTCGCTGGCGAAGACCCCTGGGCGAGCGCAGCATCAACTCTTGAAAAACGGACTCTTGAACAGCGGTTGGGATTTTTTTGAGTGCTTGATGCGTCTCATGCGCAAGAGGCTGACGGAGGGGTTAAAAAAACGCTTTTTTGACCGCGAAAAGCACCGCGCAAGCCCATAGCTTTAGCCATGGGGAGGTTTACAAGTCGGAATACCCAGAAACCATTCCTAAAACCATAGACAACCATTCCCCTACCAGCGAAGATCGTCCGGCACGCCGGCCAAACAGTGCTGCCGACGCTTTGCGAGTGTTTGGGCTGAATAGCCCAAGAAGGCGGCAACGCGTCCTTGAGTTTCCATTCTGGAAGGTCTGCGGGGGCTTACGCCAAGTGGGAGTATGCCTTCGTGCCCCGGCAGGCAGGCCGCATCTAGTCCGCGAGCTAGAAAATGCTCCGCCTGCCGACCCGTTTCGTAAGGGTTGAGAGTCGCTCCTGGAACGTGCCAATCGCCTCGGAAGTGATCGCAATCTAAACCATCCGACCTGACGACCGGCGGAAGTTGTGGCCAAGGAAATGTGCAGCCGAAGACAATGCCTCTCACTTTGGTCTTCTTCTCGCCTAGCGGCAGGCGCAGTTGCGCGTAGAGCTTGCGCAGCCATCGCGGCACCCGCTCAACCG
>NZ_CAJNOB010000059.1 GCF_905250085.1 Candidatus Methylacidithermus pantelleriae | reverse complement strand
CCGGCCCTCCGGTCACTCGCTGGATATCCTTCGGGAACACAAAGCTCCCAAGCTCCTTCTTTTCCGAAGCAGAAAGGAATCTCAGGGACGCAAGTCGCACCACCCCAATCTGATTCAGGGGATCGATCCGAAGCGCTCGATGACGAAGTCCTTCGGTGTGAAAAATTGGAATTTCTAGCCGATCCCATTCTCCGGGAAAAAGAAGAAAACATCCTGCTCCAATACCTTCCTCTTTCCCGACTGGCACAGTCACGCGACAGAAAGGGACTGGAGCAACCTTCGTGGCCGCAAGGACCCGCTGTTCCACACGACGCCGGTGCGATCGTGCCTCTTCTTCTAAAAACGAGGCATACTCTTGCCACACACTCAAAGCCAGTTCCCTCGGCCAGTAACCCTGTGCAGCAGCCTCGTAGAGTTCATCCAAACGACTCTTCGAAGTATTACCCCCCTTTTTGACACGTGTGTGATGCCTAAGTTTAGGATCCAAAAACCCAAGGATATCCTCTCGTGCATGCCAAACCGGGAGAGGAAAAGAAAATCCCAATCGGTTTTCCAGGTTTTGGAGCTCTCCCACTGGATCCGCTAGAAGTTTCTCATATGTTAGGATGACTCTACGGGAACCCTGAGTTCGCTCGAGACTCTCCCCTGTATAGACGCACCACAAAGCCCTTCCCTGCTTCAGCTCCATCCCATCGCGTGCGGCAAGAGACTGAGCGACCTCTTCGGGATGGCGGATCATTACAATGAATCGAGGGTCGACACCAAGCTCGGCCCACACCGAAGTCCACAGGGGAAGTAGGCGGCACGTTCGGGGATCTTTCACGAACCAGAGCGGAAGGTTGGCCGTTTCCGCCTGGAGCCATTCCAACAGTCTTCGCCTTGCTTTGGCAAACGCCTCCGTATGTTCCCAACCCTCTGGGAGGGGCGCTACCATATCCCACGATCGACCCAGCTCGTTAAGCAAAAGGTCGTGGATCAGGGTGAGCTTGGTCGTTTCCCAGAAACCCAAGGGATTATCATCGGCCGGCGGGAGCTTTTCGCCGGGCAACGGCACCCCCAGCCGTACTAGGCATCCCGCCAGCGCCGAGGTGCCACTCCGGTGCATGCCCAAGATAACAAGACAGAGGGAGGAGGAACTCACGATCTCTCAGCTCTTTTTTTTAACTGCCTGGTTGCGGGATCCGGACCACCTATGAAAGCAAGGTGGCGATCAAGCCTTCGCTCGGCCGGTTAATCCCCTGCCAAATCCCGTTTACGGTTTTTCTCTTTTCTATCTACCCCTTTTCTGCAAGCAAGTCTTTCCGTCTTTGCCACCGCCCCCAAACGGTCCATCCGCCGATAAAATCCGGACCCTTTCTGCTCCCGGAGGTGCGTTTTTCGGGTTCGGCGCTTTTTCATCGGATAAAAACCTCCCAAAGACGTGACCGCCATCCCTTCCCGGCTCTGCACTTGTCAATTCCGTGCGGGCAAGCCGACCGGGCTTTCGCAGTGTTTTTGTCCAGAGCCAAGCGCGTATGAAGGAAAATCGGCCATTTTGGCGATGACTTCATGGGTAGAGGTAATCAGGATAATGCTAGCTTCTCTTCCTTCACACCCTGCGGCTTCGTTCGAAGGGAGAGGACAGCGATCAAGCTATACGCGCTTGGTGGAAAGCTCATCCGAGAAAGACCGGGTCAAAAAGAGGCTTTTCACCCCTGTTGAAGCCAAGGATGTTTTTGGCCGCTCATCTGGAAGGGCCCGTAGAATTACTTAGCCGGAAGCCCTCGGGTTCCGGAGAGAGGCTCCCAGCCGGGGAAGTCAATAGCTTGGCAAGCGCGACTGGCTTGTTAGACACCTCGAGTGAGAGCACGTTTCGATGAGTTTTTAGCGGAAAAGCGCTCGATGGGCCCAAGCTTGCCTTCCTCAGGTTTTTGATCTTTGTAGCGGCAACTCAAGGACTTATGGAAAAGTGTGTAGGGTCAATGTGTGAAGAGGTTCTGAATGTAAGCTCTAGGCATGTATATCCAGGACCTCCGTGCCGATCGCGACGGGAAGATGTGCCGGGAAGTGGGGGTTCGGCCGTCCTCCCGGGTGAGGAAAAGGTGAAGACAAGGAACTAGGCCCATGAAAGGCGGCTCCCGGTCAAAACGCAAAAGCTTGTTCGCGCAAGTGTAAAAAGGGCAGAAGCTTGTGCGCCTGGAGGGCTTACAGGTGGGGGAGGCCTTCGATGATGGGGAGTTCGGGGTATCGGAAGAGGTGTCGCGAAGGTGGCGTCTCGAGGAAGTGCTTGCAGGGGTGAGAAGGGAGCGGAAGCGGCGGTTGGGTAAAGTGATCTCTTTTGGTGCGGATTTTTTTCCCTCTTTCCAAGTGTGCGTTGCGGGAGAAAGCAAGGCGGAGGGTTGTAACGGAATCCTGTGGGGTGCAAAGCAAAGGACTTGGAGGAAGAGGAGCTATACCGGACGATGGGATGGTTGAAAGCGGGTTTGGAGCTGGGTGGAAAAGAAGCTCTCTATCGCGAGGGTCGCCTTCGGAGAGCGAGTCTTGTGCTGTATGATCTTTCCCGTGTGTCCTTTGAGGGGGAGGGCCGGAGGGACTGGCCCGTTATGGAGAGAGCCGGGATCACCGAGCGGATCGGCGCCCAGTTGTTCTTCCAGATTGGGACCCATGCTCAAGGAGTTCCGGTTTTCTTGTAAAAATTTTTGCGGGCAAACGGGGCGGATTCGAAGAGTCTTCTAGGGTTGCTCGTGATACTCCAACGACGATTGGGGATCGAAGAAAGAACGTTTCTTTTTGATGGAGGAAGGGAAAAGCCCGTTGAGCTTGGAAGCGCTGGAAGGAGAGGGGGTTTCCGTATGTCGCCTTGAGCCAAGTGAGGCCAGGCTCTACGAGTGATTCTTGGAATCCTCCCAAAGATCGGGAGCCTTGGCTTGCCGACCGGAGTCAAGGGATCGAGGTGGAAGGCAATGCGGTTCGATAGGTGATTGCAGGAGGAGAATGGCGAGGCTTCAGGGATCGAGCCCTCCTGGAAAGCCGGGTGGCTTCTGCCCAGGAGGTGTTGGCCGAGATTCCCAAAACGATCGCGAAAAAAAGCCAATCCGGTCACACTGGGGTATCCGGTCCGTTGGGGCGTTCTTTTGCCTCCAAGCCCATCAATCCTTTGGAGTACGGGGTCGACCCTGAGGGCCGCTTGTGGTGGAAACGTAACGAGAGAAGCGGATCCCTAAAAGAAGCGATCGATGGCTGCTGCCTCCTGGAG
>NZ_CAJNOB010000058.1 GCF_905250085.1 Candidatus Methylacidithermus pantelleriae | reverse complement strand
TCTGCACCTTGAAAACTGCATAGAGGAGTTTTTCTGTGCAAGGGTAACCCAAACACAGGAGTACAGGGCAAAGGTCAAGCTAGAAAGGGCGCACGGTGGATGCCTTGGCGCCAGGAGCCGATGAAGGACGGGGCCAGCACCGATATGCCTCGGGGAGCCGCAAGCAGGCGTCGATCCGGGGATGTCCGAATGGGGAAACCCGGCCGGGGTAATGTCCGGCCATCCGCCGCTGAATTCATAGGCGGCGAGAAGGGCACCGTGGGAACTGAAACATCTCAGTACCGCGAGGAAGAGAAATCAACGGAGATTCCCTCAGTAGCGGCGAGCGAACGGGGAGGAGCCCAAACCGCAGATGTGTAAGCCTGCCGGCGTTGCATCTGCGGGGTTGCAGGACCACCGGGAGGTGCGGCAGAGCCTCCACGGCAGCGCAGCGCATAGGCGAAGACGCCTGGAACGGCGCACCAGAGACGGTGACAGTCCGGTAGCCGAAATGTGCCAGCGGGCCGGGTGGGATCCTAAGTACCACGGGACACGGGGAATCCCGTGGGAAGCCGGGGGGACCACCCTCCAAGGCTAAATACTTCCTGGCGACCGATAGTGAACCAGTACCGTGAGGGAAAGGTGAAAAGCACCCCGGGAGGGGAGTGAAACAGCACCTGAAACCGTGTGCCTACAAACGGCAGGAGGACGATGGCCGCAAGGCCCGTCTGGCTGCGTACTTTTTGTAGAACGAACCGGCGAGTTGCTCTGGCAAGCGAGGTTAAGCGCCGCAGGCGCGGAGCCGTAGCGAAAGCGAGTCTGAAGAGGGCGAGAGTTTGCCGGAGCAGGCCCGAAACCGGGTGATCTATCCATGGCCAGGGTGAAACGGAGGTAACACTCCGCGGAGGCCCGAACCAGTGGTTGTTGAAAAAACCTTGGATGAGCTGTGGATAGGGGTGAAATGCCAATCGAACCCGGAGATAGCTGGTTCTCCCCGAAATAGCTTTAGGGCTAGCCTCGGGGGTTGGCTGGTGGCGGTAAAGCACTGATTGGGCTAGGGGCCCTACCCGGTTACCGAACCCATTCAAACTCAGAATGCTGCCAGCTGGACCCCGGGAGTCAGACTACGGGGGATAAGCTCCGTGGTCAAAAGGGAAACAGCCCAGACCGCCAGCTAAGGTCCCCAAGCGCGGGCTAAGTGGGAAAGGATGTAGAACCGCTCAGACAACCAGGATGTTGGCTTAGAAGCAGCCATTCATTTAAAGAGTGCGTAATAGCTCACTGGTCGAGTGGTTCTGCGCCGAAAATGTAACGGGGCTCAAGCCCGTCACCGAAGCTGCGGATCTGGTTCGCCAGATGGTAGGGGAGCGTTCCCTGGGCGGAGAAGCCGTACCGAAAGGAGCGGTGGAGCGCAGGGAAGTGAGAATGCCGGTATAAGTAGCGAAAAGAGGGGTGAGAATCCCCTCCGCCGAAAGCCCAAGGGTTCCTGAGGAAGGTTCGTCCTCTCAGGGTTAGTCGGGACCTAAGCCGAGGCGAAAAGGCGTAGGCGATGGACAACCGGTGGATATTCCGGTACCACCTATGGGCCGCTTGAGCGAAGCGGGGACGCAGAAGGGCTAGCCAGCCGGCGGATGGATGCCGGTCCAAGCGGGTAGGGTGTGCGGTAGGCAAATCCGCCGCACAAAAACCCGAGACGTGATGGGGAGCGAAGTTTAGTAGCGGAACTGGCGAATCCCAGGCTGCCAAGAAAAGCCGCTAGCGAGGCCCAGGGTGCCCGTACCGTAAACCGACACAGGTGGGCGGGGAGAGAATCCTAAGGCGCGCGAGATCACCCTCGTTAAGGAACTCGGCAATCTGACCCCGTAACTTCGGGAGAAGGGGTGCTCGAGTAGGTTGAGGCCTTGCAACGGGCCGAGGCCGAAAGAGTCGCAGAAAACAGGCCCAGGCGACTGTTTAGCAAAAACACAGGTCTCTGCTAAGTCGGAAGACGAAGTATAGGGGCTGACGCCTGCCCGGTGCTGGAAGGTTAAGGGGAAGGGTCAGCGCAAGCGAAGCTCTGAACCGAAGCCCCAGTGAACGGCGGCCGTAACTATAACGGTCCTAAGGTAGCGAAATTCCTTGTCGGGCAAGTTCCGACCTGCACGAATGGCGTAACGATCTGGGCGCTGTCTCAACGAGGGACTCGGCGAAATTGCAGTACCTGTGAAGATGCAGGTTACCCGCGACTAGACGGAAAGACCCCATGGAGCTTTACTCTAGCCTGGTATTGAATTTTGGTGCAGGATGTACAGGATAGGTGGGAGGCTGGGAAACCGGGGCGTCAGCTTCGGTGGAGCCGACGGTGGGATACCACTCTTTCTGTACTGAAGTTCTAACCTTTGACCGTGATCCGGTCAGGGGACCGTACCAGGTGGGGAGTTTGACTGGGGCGGTCGCCTCCTAAAGCGTAACGGAGGCGCCCAAAGGTTCCCTCAGCGCGGTCGGAAATCGCGCGGCGAGTGCAAAGGCACAAGGGAGCTTGACTGCGAGACAGACAGGTCGAGCAGGGACGAAAGTCGGGCTTAGTGATCAGGTGGTTCTGGGTGGAAGGGCCATCGCTCAACGGATAAAAGCTACCCTGGGGATAACAGGCTGATCTCCCCCAAGAGTCCACATCGACGGGGAGGTTTGGCACCTCGATGTCGGCTCATCGCATCCTGGGGCTGTAGTAGGTCCCAAGGGTTGGGCTGTTCGCCCATTAAAGCGGTACGTGAGCTGGGTTCAGAACGTCGTGAGACAGTTCGGTCCCTATCTGTCGCGGGCGCAGGAGATTTGCGGGGAGCTGTCCCTAGTACGAGAGGACCGGGATGGACGCACCGCTGGTGTACCAGTTGTCTCGCCAGGGGCACGGCTGGATAGCCAAGTGCGGACGGGATAAGCGCTGAAGGCATCTAAGCGCGAAACCCACCCCAAGACGGGATCTCCCACAGGGTCAACCTGGTAAGACCCCTTGTAGATGACGAGGTCGATAGGCCGGAGGTGGAAGGGCTGCGAGGCCTGGAGCTAACCGGTACTAATCGGTCGAGGGCTTGACCTGTGGCCTGTAATCCGATGCAGGTTCCCTCCACAGATTCTCCTCCATGCAGTTTTCAGGGTGCAGGCCGCCGCCGTCGGCGGCGCATCACCTACACGTTGATACCGCTTCCTGGTGACGATGGCGGAGGGGCCACACCCGTTCCCATTCCGAACACGGCAGTTAAGCCCTCCAGCGCCGATGGTACTTGGCGGGAAACCGCCTGGGAGAGTAGGTCGTTGCCAGGAGCTTTTTTATG
>NZ_CAJNOB010000057.1 GCF_905250085.1 Candidatus Methylacidithermus pantelleriae | reverse complement strand
TAGAGCGCCGAATGCGCTGCGAAATGCCCAAAGAAGGAAACGAGCTAGCCCAAAAAACTGGGCCTGCTTGCTCTGTTTTCTCACGGGCCCAAGTGAATCAAGGAGGCAGGACAAAAACCTTCACTCGCTCGGCGACAGGAATCTACCTTCAAACGGTGTTGAAATGAAAGTAGAGATGACTACATGACTCCGCCCTATTGGCCCGTACGCCACAAGCTTGAGAACGGAGGCGCCAGGTATGCCTTGGTAGCGAGGTTCAAAAGGTTTGTAAGAGAAGAGCTAGCTTATCTGGAGTAGAGCCCAAAAAAGAAAAGTATCCTTTCACAGTCCCTTAGACCTACAAGGCTTTTTCCCCGAAAGAATCGCCGGAAACGCGGCTGCGGAGCCTCTACCACTGACCGCCTGACCTATGGGGCTTTCCCGACCTTCACTTCATGAGCTTGAAGGACAGCAGCACTTTTCTTTGCGTGAATCACCACCCTTTGCCCTGGTTTAAGATCCTTCCACGAAATGGAATGACCGTCTTGGAGGATAGGGACCTTGTCAGGAAGGCTTACCGTGCGAATTTGGTGCTGTCGTGTTTCCACAAGGATTGTTCCAGGATGGACCTCTTTGATCGTTCCCAGGATGTGCTCGAAATTGCCATGAGCATAGGCGGTCCCTACGCTACTGGCTAACCACACAAAAAGGAGGACCTTTCGCATAAGGAACTTTTACTTGTATTGCCATCTTTTCTCAAGTTTTTGTTAGCCGGCTATTGGCCTTGCAGGAATTTTTCTTCCTCCTCTTCCTCCGCACGTTCCTGGGGATTCTTCGGATTCCATTTTTCCATCTCCTTTTTCTCTTCTTCGGTTAGTTGTGGGAGGTGACGGATAAAGAGGACCAATTTCCAGCTGTCAGGATCTTCATTCGGTTCGCCCCAGGCCGGCATGCCGGTCAAGCGAAGCCCATTATGGATGATGTAATAGAGCTCTCCATCGGTCTCCTTCTGGACTTCTGGGGAGCGAAGATCCAAAGGCTTTGGGTAGAGGTTTCGCCCAACGGGTGTGTCTCCGCTCCCGTCATTGGCGTGACACAGAGCGCAGTGGTCGGCGAAATGACGTCGAGCTTCCTTCAAAAGTTCCGGACTAGGAGCAAACGGATTTTTCGCTTCCTTGGCTTCCTTGGGAATGGACAGCCAACGTATGGTTCGGGCTAGGACGACTTCAGCCCGGGATGGTATTTCGCGAGCGTTCCAGCCGTGACGAATCCATACGTATACCCACCCGCATATGACAAGAAAAGCCAGGGCAAAAAGGCAGCAGAGCCACTGGGCAAGGATCTGAATCGCCCGGTACATGAGGTGTTTTCCTGGAGCTGACCTCTTGGTACTTTTCCATGGTGACGAAACCTTAGGTTAGTTGCAACCTGTAACCGGGGATGGGATCGACGCTCGATGGTGTTCCGGTCCGATCGTCTTGCCCTTGCTCTGGGCCGGTTACTGCTTCCTAGCTCTCTTGGTTCGGTTCGACGGTAGAAGGCGGTTCCAGTCGCAGGGAGGTCCATAGGCGCTCTGGCGTGATACCTCTGAGAATAAAGGAAGCAGCCCCCAGCAAACTGGCAGATTGTGTTCCCGTTTGTGGATCGTTTTCGTTTCCCTGTCATGAGGAAGCCTTTGCCCTGTGGTGTCGAAGCAGGGGTATTCGTATCGAGTTTTTGTTTCTCCATGATCGGGAGTAACTGGACCCCCATCCTCAGGCGATAGGGTCGGTGCGCAGGCGGTGCAAGCGGCCTCGGGCTACGCGCAGACCTTCCCCCTAATTCTTTGGGTCAGCAGTTTTGCATGCCGTTCCGAATATGGCTCATCGCTCGCCAATTTCGAGACGGGCCTTCTCTCGAGACGGCTGCGCGGGCGATCCGGCTTATTGGACCCACAACCAGTCGACCGCACAGACTTCCTTTTGGCACCGGAAGAGGTTCAAAAAGGCGTGACTTCTTGTGGGCTCGTGGCGCGACCGCTCTAACACTGAGGACGAACAAATCGGTTGAAGCGGGTGGGGCCATCTCTCTGGAGGTGCTGTGCCCTGGCAGAGCGCTTTTTCACCCGCGAACGGTTCTCAAGCAACAACGTTCTGCTTCTCTAGGGCTTTAAAGCTTGCCTAAAGCAATGACCGGCTAGTCCTCTAAACCTTCTAGGGCCGCCAAGTGAGTAGGTACGTAATTGGAGGGCACCTGAAACAGGCGCGGATTAGGCTCTGTTAGGACTTCTCGGATAAGCCTTGCAGAGATTTTCTTTGGCTCGGTCCAAACAACTTCCACGGGCTGTCCTGCTTTGAGAGGAAGCGTTTCCCAAACCGTGATCACCTTTTCCGGAAAAAGGGAGCGAATCACGGCTATTCGAAGGCGTCTGGTTGCTCGGCAAACGGGGCCAACGATACCTTGCCATTCCTGGCTTAAGGAGGGAACGCACCAAGCTTCCAAGCTTCCCCGCTCAGGATCGACCGCTTTCCATAGAAAACGTTGATCCTTTTCTCCATTCGGCACGGGACGCCATACAAGCTTCTTTCCATGCCAAAGATCTCTGTCTGGTCCCTGCACGGACGGGGGGTAGAAAGGGGGAGACCTCCTCTCCTCCGGCCAGGGACTTACTGACATGATCTCTTTGGCTTGTTCCGTATTTCGGCACAGTTTTTCGATTTTGCTCCAGCAAAACGCCCAGTAACGGCCGTCTCGGTGTTCCAGCCCGGTGAATCGCTCAGTTTCTGGATCAAAGAGTACAGAAAGAGCCTCGGCCGGACGGTCTACCCGGAATTGTTTGCCAGAAACCCAAAGGGTAATGGCTTCTTTGTGTCCATTTTCTTGCCAAAAGAGAGTTTCGCGAAGGGTAGCGCAATTCAGCGGCGCAGTCGTCCCGAATACCCAAATCCCAAATACAATCGCCCGGTTGCCTTTTATCGCCTTCCCCACCGCTGCCTCTCTTCGTCCAAATAGGGCTGTCCCAGTCTTTCCCTATCGCCTTGGGTCAAAGTGTCCTTTTCCATCGTCGTGCAAAAGCTTTTACAGGCTTTTCAGCCACCTGATAAGTCACATCGCGATCCTTTTACCTTTCAACTTCCATAGGTGCGGATCTTGGTCCCGTTCGCGCCCGCCATTTTCATTTTCGAAAGCCGCGCTTTCTAAGCTGGTTCCAACCCCTTCGAAAACCCTCTGTTACCGCTTTCCGTTCTCCCTTTGAAAACCATTTTCCTCCAGCAATGACCTATCGAACCCTCTTACCTTCCACCTCCATCAGTTGACGGTCGGTAAGCCAAAGCTTTCGGTCTTTTGGGAAGATGGCGAGAAAAGCTCTTAGAGCTTGGCCTCTCGTAGATCA